>CAZNHE010000038.1:0-25256 GCA_964572735.1 uncultured Chitinophagales bacterium
CGGCACCGACAATAGTTAATTGACCTGCTTTTTCCTGCAATGTCATCTGACTGATGAGTGAATCGATCAGGCTGTGCATGCGAGGATTATCATTATTGGATGTATCCCCAAACTCCCCAGTGCAGGAGACACATATTGCAACAAGTATGATGGTAAAAATGAAGGTGGATTTCATGGAAAATCGATTTTGCAGCGATGGATTCATTTTGAAGAAGACCGGGCTGGTATCTTTCATCTTTCCCGGCCTTTCAGCCATGAGGAAATTTTCAAAAACCAATGTCTGATCACTGAATGTTTATATCCTCAGTCTTAGATAAAGAGGCAATGGAGATGCTTTTATAATCGTTCGGCCTCTCATAGCTTTCCAAAAGTTCCAAACTTTTGAAAAGTTTATCATTTGATATGAACGGCCTCACTTCTTTTCGACACGCCGTGTTCGTTGAATGCTTCGATGGCAAAGTAGTAATCCTGGCCGACATTCAGGGCACGGATTTCCTTCCGGTTATTCTGATCGGCGAATATCTGGTAGGTTTCGTATAATTTATTCTTCCCGATTCCCCAGAGGATATTATACCCAACGGCACCGGGCACTTTATCCCAGCTGACTACCGCATCACGGCGATCGGGCTCTCGTACGACTTTGAAATTCTGCGGTGTTTGTGGATCCGAACCCGGCGCATTACCAAATATCCGGATATCACTGACTGCCAGGTTCCGTGTGGGTACATGTACGTTTTCATATTTGATATAGCGTGCCACAACCGGCTGATCAAGGGGAACATACGCATCGGGACGAAATCGTTTTTCATGTGTGAGATCGGCAATCTTCGTCCACTTCTTTCCATCACGTGAAGCATACAGCCGGAATTGGGTATAAACGAAGGCATTTTTGTCGTAAATCCCGGTTTTGTAATCGGCAAAATTGACCTGAACCGCTCTGACCGTATCTTCTTTTTGCAGATCGATTCTGAGCCCTTCTCCTGGATGATTTGTCTGCGCCACCCAGAATGTCCGCGGGTTCTCATCGGTCGCTTTAGCTACGTTGAACGTATCCTGCACTGATGAGGCGGTCGCCGGCTTCTTGTAGGATAACAGCATCCATCCGGTAAACAGGGCATGTCTGTCTTTCCATTTTCCCGTCGGAAGATAATGAGGGAAGTCTCCGAAACGTGTATTGGAATACATCTCTCCGTCTTTATCAAATCCGGCGGGGAACATCACAATGCGGCGCTCGAACTTCCAGTTCACGCCGATCCAGCATGTTCCGGTATTCCAGTAATTCCCATAATCATCCCTGAAGGTATTTCCATGTCCTGCGCCGGTGACGAAGCCGCCCGGTTTATAGGAAACCGGGTTATAAGGCGCATAAGTGAAAGGTCCCATTGGATGATCACTCGTATAGGTACCGTTTGCATATACATTATACTCGGTGCCGGGGGCGCCATATTGGAGATAATACGTTCCTTTGTATTTGGTCATCCACGCGCCTTCGATGAATGGATCGATGGTGGTATCGCGATGATCATAGCCGAACCGTTCCCACCCGTGCTTCTCAGGATGAAGGCGGAGCAACGGTTTCGGCTTACCCATATAGGCGAGATTTTTTGCGTGATCAAGCCGGATGCCGTAAATGGGATAAAAATTTGATGAACCATAATACATAAACCAGTTGCCGGACGACTTGTCGTAAAAGATGTCGGGATCGACAAGAGGCGCTTTGCCGGGGGCCCGGGGCATCATGCGGTTGTAATACTTCATCTGTCCGCTTGCAGGATCGGTAGAGTAAAGAAGCGGCCGGCGTCCCGACGGATACATGAACAGCGTGTCATGAACCACGCGAACCGCCGGCGCATTGACGTGCCTCCTCGGCCAGAGCGTGGGAGTTACAAATTCCCAGTTTCCTAAATTCGTGGAATGCCACCAACCGCCGGAATTGGTGACAAACAGGTAATAATCTCCCTTAAAAGGAACAATCACCGGGTCGGCACCCGAACAATAGGAAAAATGCCCCGGCCGGTGTATACGCTGATATTTGTAATTGATATCAACAGGGTTACAATAGGTTTTCTTCTGGGAAACCTGTCCCCATGCTGAACGGGCAGGTAAACCGCAAAGTGCGCAAAAGAGGATTGCCAAGGTTGTAAGGAAAAAATGTTGCCCTGATAACCGGGACCGAACCCTCACACCTCTTGTGGTAAAAGAAGAATGGGAAGAAGTTTTGTAAAGCGATGCCATGAGTATTATCCATACGTTACATTTATCCCGGGGTGACACACCGGAAGCCGATATTTGATGTGGAGCTGTCCGGGGTGTTGGAGGAGCGGGCGGCTACGCGATAGCGGTTGCAGTAGGATTTGTGGCACAGGAACGAACCGCCCCGCATCACCCGGGCTGTTCCTGCGGGGGGACCGGCAGGGTTTTCCCGTGGACCGGTGCGGTGATAGTCGGGGCTAAACCAGTCGCAGCACCACTCCCATACGTTGCCGGAGACGTTATACAATCCGTACCCGTTGGGTTTGAAGCTGCGGGCAGGAGCCGTCCCAAGATAGCCGTCTTCCCGGGTATTGTAATCCGGGAAATTTCCCTGCCAGATGTTGCAGCGGTGTTCTCCGTTCGGGGTCAGTTCGTCACCCCATGGGAACCTTTTCTGCACCAGTCCGCCACGGGCTGCGAATTCCCATTCGGCTTCAGTGGGAAGCCTTTTGCCCGCCCACCGGCAATACGCCTGCGCATCATTCCAGGAGACGTGAACCACCGGGTGATCCCTCCGGTCGTATATTTGTGTATCCGGACCCTCCGGATGTTTCCAGCAGGCACCGGGAATCCCGCACCACCATGGAGCCTGGGGAACGGCGTCCGGCTGTTTTTCAAGGATTTCTTCCGACAAAAGTGCATAGAAGACGAACGACCAGCCATATTTCTCGGCGTCGGTAACATAACCGGTATCCTTCACAAAATGGGAGAACTCCCGGTTGGTCACTGTTGTCTCATCGATATAAAAAGGATGCAGGGTGATTTCACGAACCGGACCTTCGCCGTCCTCCGGAAAGCCTTCCTCATCGTCACTGCCCATCAGGAATGTTCCACCGGGCAACCCGGCCATTCCTTCCGTGAATATCGGTTCCATACTCTTTTTGGAGGAAATAGGGACCTGCTCAGTTGGATTGTTTCTTTGAGATTTTCGTCCTGCGGCACAACACGCCCCGGGCCGGGAATTTTTGATAGACATTATGTAATCATTTTAATCACGAACTCATTTCGAGCGGGAGATTTTATAGTAAAGCTATTCTTTTGCGTATTCCGTGGTTCTTTTTCGCCACAAGGGGCGTTATGTCTTTCCCCTTTGTGTTAACTTCGTGCACATTGTGGTTTATTATTCACCGTTAAGAACGCAGGCATCGCCGCATTACAATAATGCTTAATCATAGCTGCTTGTAGGCCAGAGTTTAACAGGCTTTCCGGTAGTATCTTTATACTTGCTCCGAAGCTGTTTAAGCTGTTTTACCAAATCCTGCGAAATGTCCTCGTAAGCGGGATTTACCTTATAACCACTCCACTCAAACAGGCTTTCCATCTCATCAGGATCCTTTTCCAGATCGAAGAGTTCCCATTCATTGATCGTATAATAGCTGATCAGCTTGTACTTTTCGGTACGAATGCCGTAGTGAGGAACCACCCAGTGGGGCGGAGCAAATTCATAATAATGATAATAATAAGATTTCTGCCAGTCCGGCGGAGTATTTCCCTTGAGCAGAGCCACGGCACTTCTGCCCTGCATATCTGACGGGACCGGCAGATTGACCAGGTCGAGTACGGTAGGTGCATTGTCGATATTGACGATCCAGTCGTCACTCCGGCTGCCCGCTTTAACCTGGCCCGGATAGCGGATTATCCAGGGAACCCGGATGGCTGGTTCATACATGAAGCGTTTGTCGAACCAGCCGTGCTCCCCCATAAAAAAGCCGTGGTCGCTGGTATAGACGACGATGGTGTTTTCCGCCAGCCCTTTCTCATCCAGGTAATGCAGCAGGCGTCCGATATTATCATCTTGCGATTTCAAAGTGGCCATGAAATGAGCCATGAATTGTTGGTAATTCCATTGTTTGCGCTGACGGTCGGTAAGCTCTTCAGGAGGATCAAAATCGGGCATAAACCCGATGCGCATCCGTGCTTCTCTGGCCGGGGAGGCACGCATCGAATAGTCATCCCAAAACGTACCCGGTTCAGGAAAGCGGTAGTCGTCGAATATATGCTCGTACTTGTGAGGCGGCTGAAAAGGCCGGTGATCATTGAAATACTGAACCATCATCATCCAGGGTTTGTTAAACTGCTCAATCCCTTTGATCGCCAGATCGGTAAAAGTGTCTGTTGCGTATCCCTTGTAACTTGCCTTTTCTATGGTATTGCTGCCCAGGCCCGGGTTCTGAAAAAATCCGCTGGAATCATAGTACGGCCCACCCGCTCCCCGTTTAAACACGAAGTAATCGAAGCCTGCCACTGCAGGGTTCGACGGTTTACCGGGAGCAGAAACCAGGTGCCACTTGCCCACGGTTCCGGTTTGATAGCCGTGTTGCTGCATGATCCGGGGGAATGTCTGCTGGGAAGGATCAAACGTACTGTGTGTCTGTCCCTGTGTTGTTGCTCCCGGATTCGCCACCATGCCGTTCAGATGGCTATACTTGCCGGTAAGCAGAGTCGCCCGGCCGGGTGCGCAGAGGGCATTGGTAACAAAAGAGTTCTGGAAAAGCATCCCTTCTTTGGCAATCCGGTCGATGTTCGGAGTTGGCATCAGTCTGCTGCCGTAACAGCTCAGGACGCTGATTGGCACGCCCTCACCGGTAATCCACAGAATATTTGGTTTATCCGAGGCACGTTTTGTGATCACATTCGGGAAACCACGCCTGAAAGGCTGCCCGGCAAGAAGCGGCGACAACATTGTGGAACCCAGGGCCAGACCGCCTATTCTTTTGAGAGCATCTTTGCGGGAAATACCATTTTTGTCACTCATGGCTTCATTATTCTTATTGACGTTATTCAATCCCGTACTGTCATGCGGCTTTCGTTAAGGTCGCCGCCAGAAAGCCCTGAACTTTGCTTCAACAGTCCCTCACCATTCCTGACGACCATAATTTTACTACAATGACCACCACGTATTTCTCTTTGTGTACGTTGTGAAATCTTTGCGTCCATTGTGGTCTATTGTGGTCTATCCTTCTCCTAAATGTCCTTCACAGTAAAAAAGAGCACTAAAGCAATTACATTCCGCGGGACTATGCTTCATGAAGAACCTTGTTTCAATCCTTCGATTCTTTGCCGGAGCGGTGCAAGTGCGGGCAGATCATCCACCGGATTATCCAGGTAAAAATAGCTCATCGCTGACCAGTCGTCGACACGATAGAAATTGACCCATCCTTCCGGGAAATCCTTATCGTGAATATCCGGTTCCGGGTTCATCTCCAAAAGCTTATAGAACTTATCCGGACTGTCGACGCTGATAAGTTTTACGGGCGCTCCTTTGGCAACCAGTTTTGCAACCTCCTTTTTGGGGCCGCCGCCGATCTGCTGAATTGCCACCAGGATATCCTCATGAAAATAGACCGGATCGGGGATGTGATAGCGATAGAAGGCCCACTCTTTATCTTTGGTGTCGGCAATCAGGCAACCCTGAAACCGATTGATGAACTTCCCCATGCCCCAGGCGGTGCCGATATAGTCTTCGGTTCCGGTACCTACCAGGGTGGGATAATTCCGGTCTCCGTCAAGGTACGTTTTAACTTCTCCCTCTCCCCACCAGAGGTCTCCATAGACAGGATTGGCAATAACGCCGATATTCGTTCCCAGAAAGCGCCCCCGCCCCTTCACCCTCGGCAGAACCTTAAAATCCTCTCCCAGCTTCAGAGAATCGCTGCGATGCCAGTAGCCGTGGAAATACAGGATATTATCCTTCCAGGGAGGAACCTGCTCAAAATTCACATTATAAAAAATATGATGAAGATCCTTGTCCGAATCATTGGTGACTGTTATACGGGCGTGCTTCCGGAACGGCATGGGAATGAAACAGTTGAACGATCTGCCTTCGGGATCTGAGAATAACTCATTTTCGAAAGAAGTGGTCTGTCCGAGTCCGCAACCGAAAAAATCACCCAACGGTGCCGATACGGCCGGCTTTTCTTTCCCTTCCCAATACATATCAATGCGCAGGGAACGCAGCATGCGGGGCGAGCGGTCGTCGGTGGTGAGTTTGATCCGATTTACGCAGCCCGGTCCGTCGGTATCCAGCAGGGTGAACGTTTCCCCTGCGCTTATACGATCGAAGGCGTGACCTTTGGCTCCTTTGTTTGAACGGGCGCCCTGCCCTTTCCGGGCGGCGGAGTTTTCCGAACTGGCCATTCGCGACCGGGTACTTTTAGGGAACCGAAAGAATTCATCCGGATCATCCTGAGGCGGCACTCTTCTCAGTGAGGCTCCAGGAAGCATGGAAATACCCATACCGGCACCGGCTAATTTCAGAAAATTACGCCGCGAAAACGATTGATTATTATCAGACAATTTCTTCATTTGACAGTAAAAGAAGTACTCGAAGCCTGCAGATTAGAGAAGACCACCTCAAACTCTAAGTACTCCAAACTTTAAGTACTTTAAATACTTGCTCATCTACCACCCGGGATTTTGATGCAAGCTCCCGTTGCTCAAATCAATCTCGGTCTGAGGTATTGGGTACAGTTTGAATTTATCCTGCCAGGTCTTGCCGTCGGCCTGCAGGAGCTGGGTGGCTCTGCCCGGTTCAACGGCATTCTGCCGGACAATATCAAACCAGCGATGCTGCTCCATGGCAAGCTCAACGCGCCGCTCATGCCAGATATCGTGCAGTAACTGCTGCCCGGTAGCCGTGATGTCAGGGAGCAGTGCCTGGGCTGTGACCGTGGCAACGGTATTTTGCGTGGTAGTCGTTGCCGTCGATCCGGAGCTGTAGGTTTGAGTAAAACGTTCCCCTGTGATGGCAACTGTCTGGCCGGGGGAGACGTTTTTCAGCGCATCGAGGTAATCCGCTTTGCTGGTAACCGGCTGGCCATTCACCGACTGGATGACATCGAGGTTGCTTACAACTATAAGCTTATCGCTGTTTGCCAGGCTAAAGGTAAAAGGCTTCAGGCCGGCTGCTTCGGCAGGGCTGCCCTTCCACACATAGCGGATGACAGGCATACCCGTCATCTGCGGCGCTCCGAGAGTGTCGGCGATGATCGAAGGCATATCCTCCACAGACACCCCGATCGTCGACGTACGCCCCTCACGGGCGCGGGCACGCACCTCATTCAGATCCTTCTGTGCCGTTCCGATGTCGCCGTTTTGATAGGCTGCTTCTGCGGCAACCAGCAGTATATCGGAATAACGAAGTATCCGGATATTAACGGGACTTACCCCCTGCCCGCCGGGATGATCCTGCGGAGAATAGGCTTTTTGATTATAGCGTTCATCGGAGAGTTGGGGATTATCATGAACCGTTACACTCGCATCATTCGGTACATTCTCCCAGACATACAGGATGGTACCTTCCTGACGCGGATCCCCGGATTCATACGACGCCTCGAGATCCCTGGTAGGCTGATTGAAGCCCCAGCCAAGATTCGGCGTTCCGCGGACCCCCTGAACCTGACCGTATTGAGAACTTCCGTTTTGGGCAGCGGCATTGCCTGTTTCCGTTGCCGTACATTGCACCTCAAAGATTGACCCCGATGAGTTTTCTCCTGAAATCCTGAAGATGCCTGCATAATCAGGATAAAGAGTATACTCACCCGAATTGATCACGCTGTCGGCATATAACTGGGCATTCTCATAATCCTGACGAAAGAGATATACTTTGGCAAGCAACGCCTGTGCCGCGCCTTTGGTGGCCCGTCCCAGATCGGCCGCTGCATATTGTGACTTCAGGGGCAGAACGGCACTGGCGTCTTTTAGATCAGAGATGATCTGCGTATAAACCGAATCCGGCGTTGAATTCCTCTGGTCATATTCGCCCGGCTTCAATGGACGGGTGATCAGCGGCACATTTCCATAGGCCCGGACCAGAAAGAAATAAAAGTAAGCGCGCAGGAACTCATTTTCCGCGATCAGTCGCGCCTTTATATTATCGCTCATTTTTATGTCGGGAATATTCGCTATTGCCAGATTGGCGCGATAAATCCCTTTATAATACCCGCTCCACGTATCGCTGAAAGCTGAGTTACTTGCCGTAAAGGTCAGGTTATCCATCTCAAGCAGAAAAGGAGCGTCGGTCGGAGTACTGCCCTTATTGGCGTCGTCAGACACGATGTCTGTCATTCCGATCCACGAGAAAACGTGGACTCCCCATTCGCGCAGCGTACTGTACGTCGCATTTGTCGCCTCGATGGCATCCTGCTGATCTTCAAAAAAAGTTGCAGCGGTTTGTTCAGCCAGAGGTTTCTGATCCAGGAAATTGTTGCATCCGGCCAATACCATCAGCAGAACGATCCCGGCACAAACAACTTTTCCATAGGAATTGTGGATAGTATTTTTATGTATAACCATAGCTAATACCTTGCAATTTAATGAGTTCAATATTCTTTCAGAAGCTTACATTGACACCGACCGAAATAGTGCGGGTCGGAGGATAGTTCATTCCCTGGCTGCCCCCGTCGATACCGGCGCTGAGGACGTTCGTCCGTGCGTCGCTGCTTTTATAATTGATAACCTCGGGCGTGTAGCCATTGTATTTGGTGATGCTAAACACGTTAGTTGCATTCACAAATACCCGTATTTCCTTCAATCTTAGTTGTTGGGAATACCTGGTCGGAAGGGTGTATCCCAGTTCCACATTGCGCAGCTTCAGATACGAACCGTCTTCAATGAAACGATCGGATACTTCGTAGTTCACCCCTCCGTTTGTGATCCGGGGTTCCCAGTTGCTGGTGCCTTCTCCATGCCAGCGGTCGAGGTAGGAAGTTTCAAAGTTCGGGGTACCAAAACGGGCGGCTTTCTTGGCATTATAGATCTTATTGCCTGTTTGTCCGCTAAAAGTCGCCGAGAAATCGAATCCTTTATAGCCGGCATTCAGGCTGATCCCGAAGATAAGACTCGGGATGGGAGACCCCAGATAGGTGCGGTCGCTGTCCGCCGTGATCACGCCATCGCCATTTATATCTTCGTAGCGGAGGTCACCCGGTTGTTCCACACCATCCTGGGCATACTTGTCCAGGTCTTCCTGATTCTGAAAAACACCTACTACTTTATAACCGTAAAAAGCACCGATCGGCTCGCCAGGGATAGTACGCGTAGCCAGCTTTCCACCTTCCCCGGTACCTCCGCTGTAAATGGCTGTTTGCCCCTGGCCAAGCTTCCGTACCGTATTATGAATGGTCGAAGCCACGACTCCGATCCCGTAATTAAAATCGCCGTGTGTCTGGCTCCATTTCACGTTGAAATCGAAACCATAATTCACCACCTTGGCGGCATTTACATACGGGGGTGTATTTGCCCCGACATATGCCGGAATAGGTACCTGTAAAAGGATGCCGTTGGTCTTACGAAAGTAATAATCGATTTCGGCAGTAAGCCGGTTATTGAGAAACCCGCTCTCCAGGCCTATATCCGTCTCTGTAGTCTCTTCCCACTTGACGTCCGGATTGGCAAGGTTGACGATTGCCGCTCCGTAATCGAGGGTTTCACCGGGACCAAAGACGGCGTTCAGGTTTCCGCCAACGGTTGGAATGCTGGGATAATAATTGATCTTGTCGTTTCCGATCTTGCCCCAGCTTGCCCTCAGTTTCAGGTTATTGAGGAAATCGATACCCTGCATGAACGATTCATCCGAAATTCTCCAGCCCACTCCGATAGCCGGAAAATACCCGAACTTGTTATTCTCGCCAAAACGAGAAGACCCGTCGGCCCTCATCGTGGCTGTGAGCAGGTAACGATCCAGGTAGGAATAATTCGCCCGGAAATAATATGAAAGCATGTTCCAGTTGCCGGCCGTGTTCTGGTTGGTAGCTGTCGAGGCGTCCCCGGCATTCAGATACCACAGAGACGGATCCGTACCTACCAGATCTTTCACCCCGCCCTGCAGGTTTTGAGTCTCAAATCCCTGAGCCGTGACACCGCCAAGCACCTTTACATGATGAGCGCCGAAATCCTGTTGAAAAGTCAGTGTATTATCCCACAGCCAGCTTCGGGTCTGGTCATTCTGTACCGTTAAACTGCTTTCGGTATTCTGCTGGGTGGCTGAAACATAAAATACCGGAGAGAAGCTTTTCTGATCCTCCCTTCGCAAATCCAGCCCAAAGTTGGAATGGAACCGGAGAGACGGCAGTATGTCGAAATCGGCATAGAAGTTACCCACTATACGGTCCGTATAATGGCGGTTATGAGTATAATAAATCGTGGCCAGCGGGTTTCCAACCGGCGCCAGATCGGTGGTATTTGAGAAGCTGCCGTCTTCGGTTTTGGGCGCAACGGTAGGAACCACACGATAAGTATTGCCAATAACATCCGGCGGCGCGTGAAAGAAATTATGCATGATAGCAAGGTTATGGCCGAACTCCACGAAATCGGCAGGATGATAGGTATTATTCACACGCAGGGTAATCCGCTGGTACCCCGATTTAGGAATGATACCCTCCTGATTGATGTAATTGGCACTTACACTATACGTAACCTGTTTGGAACCGCCGGAAACGCTCAGGTTATAGTTTTGTATTGGGGCATTTTGGTAAACCACATCCTGCCAGTCGGTACCTTTACCAAGTGACTGCGGGTTATCAAATGCAGGCGGGCGCCCCTCGTTCGCATTCAGCTCGTTTACCAGGGTAGCATATTGCTCTGCATTGGTCAGCGATATCTTCCGCTCGATTTGCTGCATTCCATAATAGGCATTAAGCGTTACCTGGGGCTTCTGATTCAGGCTTCCCTGTTTGGTCGTGATGATAATCACCCCGTTGGCGCCTCGTGAACCGTAAATAGCTTCGGCAGAAGCATCTTTCAGCACATCGACCGATGCAATGGCATCCGGACTTAAATAGGAGATATCGTTCGTGATCATCCCGTCGACCACATACAAGGGAGAGGCGTCGTTCAGTGTACCCACCCCACGAATATATATGGTGGCAGAAGCTCCCGGCTGACCCGAATTAGGGGTAATATGAACCCCTGCCAGTTTCCCCTGGAGCGACTGCGCCACCGAGGTGGTCGGAATCTTACTCACTTCCGTTCCCTCGACGCTCGAAATCGAACCGGTAACATCCCGCTTCTGCTGGGTTCCATATCCTACAACCACTATCTGACCGGCACTGATTGTTTGCATCGTCAACTGCACGTCAATGGTCGTACGTCCGTTGATAGGCAGGGTTTGAGTGACATAGCCGATGTAGGAAAATCTCAGACTGTCCGCAGTGTCAGGTACCGTAAGCGAATAATGGCCGTTAACGTCGGTGCCCGTTCCAATAGTCGTTCCCGGAACCAGGATATTCACCCCGGGGAGAGACTCTCCTGTTGAAGCGTCGGTCACCGTACCGGTAATGGTATTTTGTACCTGTTTTTTCAACACGACCGGAGCCCTTTCGGGGTTCACCTCAACAACTCGTGGATAAATCACGAACGAGTGATCATTCAGGCGGTTTACCTTTAAATTGTATCCGGTTAGAACCGCTTTCACCGCTTTAAATGCATCTGATGGAAGCGCTTCGTCATATTTCACCACCTTTCCGTTAAACAGACCCGTCTCGTACAGAAAAATGACGTGATATTGATCCCGAATCAGGTTAATCGCCTGTTTTAACGACAAATCACGCAGCCCGTTTCCTTTTTTACCGGTGGGATAACCGGAAGTCAGCGCTATCTCACGATCCGCAGCCGCCTTCTGGGGAACGGCATATGCACTGCCTTCCCATCCGGCAATCATTAACAGGAGAACGACTAAATGTAGCTTGTACCTGTTCATATCTGGCTCCTTGTGTTAGTCATTTCTGGATATGGATTATTTCCTGATAAATACGGTTTGTCCCTTTTGCGTGATGCTGATGCTCAAAACTCTCGACACGGCACTCAACATGGTTTTGAGATCTTTCTTCTCAATAGCACCTGTCAACTCTCTATCCAGCAGGGACGGATCATCTACGACAACCTGGACACCGTACAAATTCTTCAGAGATTGTACGAATTGACTCAGAGGAGTGTGGTCGAAGACCAGTAAATCGGTGGTCCAGGATGTATAGACTTCCGGATTCACCTTTTTAACTTGTACCTGTGGATTATCGTTCGATAACAGCGCCATTTCCCCCGGTTGCAGCCGGACTTCCCGCTTCGTTTTTGCCTGTCGGGGGATCACTGTCACCAGCCCTTTTTGAAGCACAACCGACGTCCGGCGATTGAAAGTCGACACATTAAACTGCGTACCCAGATCACGGATGATGCCCGCCGGAGTTCGGATTTCAAGTTCAGGTGCTCCCTTTTTATCTTTTGGAAGGATATCGAAATAAGCTTCGCCATCGAGTTGAAGCTTTTTTACAGGTCTGGAAAGCCAGTCGGCTGCATGCCTGATGCGGGAATTGGGAGCCAGCACAATCCTGGATCCGTCGGGGAGCCTGAGAGTCTTCTGCTGACCGTAATTCGTGCTTACCTCCATCATGGCCACTTTCGCCGATTGTTGATCGGGTTTACGGAATTGCAGATAAGCATAACCGCAAAGCAGGATAACCAACACCACGGCCGCATATCGCAAGGCACGATTCCATGCCGGCACGCGCGGCTTCCTCAGAAAAGGATACAAAGTGGAGGGCGGCGTCTCCTTCAGCCGGGATTCCAGCTGTGCCCACTGGCTTTTCGCATCAGTTGCGTAGTGCGAGACGATCTTAAGTTCCTTCAACACTTTTGCCGCCTGTTCGGCAAGGAGTTTATGATCGGGATTCGCCTTTACCCATTTCTGCCAGTATTTTTCTTCCGCCCGCCCGGACCTCCCCAGTATCCAGCGATGAAAGGATTCATTGCCGAGCAGCGTTTCCAGTGAATGCGATTCTTCTTCCAACAGATTTTAAATTGATTCGTCGTTTCCGTTTGCTTTAAAGAGACGAGAATCTGCCGGTTATAATCGTTGTCGGAATTTTTTTAGGAAATGACGGCTGAAGTCAGCACCCCATGGCTGATGAAAGGCAATAAGCCGCGGGAACGACCCCCCCCCTCTCTACCGGTACTTATCAGGACGTATGGCTACCGGAGGCAGGATTTTTTCCAATTTTTCGCGATACGTCTCATATTGTTCTGGCAATCTTAGTGATTTGCCCAGTTGTTCTTTTGGTTCATCGATCATAAAACCGGGTCCGTTAGTGGCCACTTCAAACAATACCCCTCCCGGCTCCCGGAAATAGATCGACGTGAAATAATCCCTGTCGATTACCGGAGTGGGATCAAGTGCCTGTTTCACCAGCTTTGAGCGCACCTCAAGTTGCGTATCGCTTCCGGGAGTCGCAAAGGCGATATGATGTACCGTTCCGCTTCCGGGACGCCCGCGCATGCTGTCGGGCAGGCAAAGGATGTCGACGTAATTTCCGGGCGCATCGGTTGCGGCAAAGCGGAAACGATTCCCTCTTTCAGCAATGAGTTGATGATTCAGTTGTGTGGTGAGCAGCCCTGCCGTGCGTTCATATCCTTCCGCCCATATCTCAACATTATAAAAGCCTCTTACGGCATGCTCCGGCGGAACAGGTCCCTCTAAGAAAGCCGGTCTCGTATCTTTGTCATTGAAAACCAGTTCCAGGCCAAGACCGTCGGTATCTTTAAAAGGTACCATAACCTCTTCAAGGCGTTCTTGCGGGGCTTCATGAGGCACATCAAACCTTTTCAGCCGGTTCAGCCAGTAATCAAGAGAAGAAAGAGGAGCCGAGAATGCAATGATGTTCAACATACCCTTCCCCTGCCGCCCGTTCACCAGGCCTTCATAGGGGAAAAAGGTGAGAATACCTCCCGGGTTGCCCGTCTCATCGCCATAATAAAAGTGATATACTTCCGGTGCATCAAAATTGACGGTTTTCTTGACCAGGTGTAACCCCAGAATACCGGCATAGAAATCAAGGTTTTTCTGGGCGCTGCCTGCGATCGCCGTTACATGATGGATTCCCGTAACTAACTGTTTCATGATTCTTTCTGTTTCTTAAAGGATGATGCCCTGTGCAAAACCAGGTTGAATGTTATCCCGGTTCAGTCAAGCTCTTTCAATAAATCGTCCAGATCAAGAGCACGGGTGTACATATCGATAGAACCATCCGGTTTGTGAGGCCAGAGTTCACGGGGCCGGTCCCAGTATAATTCCACCCCGTTCCTGTCCGGATCGTTCAAATATAATGCTTCCGATACTCCATGGTCACTTGCCCCGGTCAGCGGGTAGCGGGCCCGGCGCAGACGCTCATAAATAACGGCAAGATCTTTTCTCTGGGGATAAACTATGGCTGTATGAAATAAGCCGACTCCATGCAACGGTGCAGGCGAAGCATCCCTGCTGTGCCAGGTATTCAGCCCGATATGATGATGATAGCCGCCGGCGGAGATAAATGCCGCCTGGTCGCCATACATGGTGGTAAGTTCAAATCCCAGTAGATCCCGGTAGAACCAAAGCGAGCGTTCCAGATCGGATACCTTCAAATGAACATGTCCGATGCGCGTTTCTGCCGGGATAATGTAGTTCTGGCTGTTTTTATTTTCCATCACATAAATCTGAGAGGGAATCCGGTCTACGGGGAGCGGATTATACTATACCTTCCATTTTCCAAACGCACCCCGACGGAAATCCTGATAAGCCCGCCGGATTTCATCTTCCGTATTCATCACAAAAGGTCCCTGCGCGACAACGGGTTCATTAAAGGGCAGTGCATGCCCGAGCAGGACGATGCTGTCTTCCAGGGCATTGATCCTGATCTGGTTTCCATCATTACTAAACTCCACTAATTCGTGCATTTCCGCATCTTCTTCATTCACCCGTATCTTCCCCCTTACCACGTAAAAAAAGACGTTTTCTTCGGCAGATATGGATGCATGGTAAGTTCCCCCCTGTTTAAAATCAATAGAAGCCAGCGCAATATTCACCAACGGAGTGAATGCTCCCCTGGTCCCTTCCCAATTCCCGGAAACAGCGTGAATAGCCACCCTGCCGCCATCCGGCTCAACAATGGGGATATCCTGTTTTTGTAATCCGCGATAAGATGGATCCACCATTTTATATTTGGCGGGGAGGTTCACCCAAAGCTGCAGAATTTCAAGGTCTCCACCTTCCAGTTTGAAGTGATCCGAGGAAACCTCGGCGTGGATCAGCCCCCGGCCTGCAGTCATCCACTGGACCCCGCCGGGCCCGATCACACTCTCGGCGCCACTGCTGTCTTTGTGAACCAGATCCCCCTGCAATATGAATGTAACCGTTTCAAAACCGCGATGCGGATGCGGACCGAACGGCAACCCGTTGTTATTTTTCGGATATTTCTGGTGACCGTGGTGGTTCAGGAACAGAAACGGATCGATATAATCCACGGAATCGGTCGGAAGCGCCCGGTAAGTTATCAGATCCGCTATGGGTGAGTTTACTGCCTGATGTATTCTTTTGATGGTTCTCATAATATGCGTTTTAGTTCCGCCACAGGCGGTGTGAAAAAATCAGACCTTCCTTAATAATCAGATATCAACAAAAACCGGGGTAATATCGCGGGCCTTTTCATTCTGTCCGACTTTATACAAACCCCTGCGTTCTGCTGTAGTGTTCCCGCTGTTCCCGAATTCCGGGAGGATTGAATAAGCCGGATCAATATCTTGTGCCGCATGATCCTATTTTATATAATGATATGTTTTTCAGAACAAAATAGGTAAAACCCGGAAAGGCAGGATTTATATGCAATCATTTGTAGGCAGGATGAGGACGGGATCGTTTTTGGGTCTATTGACAACGGCATTATTTTTATGTGCAACCTGTACCCATAAACAGCCGGAAGCGGATAATCATGCATTCACAGGAAGAGGATCCGCTCCTACCTGGGCATTGCTTCCGTTTACAAAGGTGGACAGCGTGAATCCCATTCTGACACCCAGTGGCAACGTTTTTGAAGACCCTGTTCGAAACAAGAAGATAGCGTGGGAGGCGAAGGATGTCTTTAATCCTGCCGCTGTTGTGAGGAACCACCGGGTCTACCTGTTTTACCGGGCACAGGACAGCATCGGCAGACCGGCGGGGACTTCCAGGATCGGGATGGCTGTCAGTGAAGACGGTCTGCATTTCGCCCGGTCTCCCAAGCCGGTGCTGTATCCTGATAACGATTCCTACAAAAAGTATGAATGGGAAGGAGGATGCGAGGATCCACGCATCGTGCAGGATTCGGCAGGAACCTATTACATGACCTACACCGCCTATGACGGTACGACCGCCCGGTTGTTTATCGCCACATCTACCGATCTGGTACATTGGAAGAAGCACGGAAACGCCTTCGCTAAGGCATATAATGGAAAATATATGAATACGTGGACGAAATCCGGGTCGATTGTTTCACGGTATGAAGACGGAAAGATCATCGCCGCGAAAATCCACGGTAAATACTGGATGTACTGGGGCGACCGGTTCATCTGGGCCGCCACCTCCGAAGATCTGATCAACTGGACGCCGATTGAGATGGCACCCGGGGAGAAACCACCGGTTCCATTGCGGGAACAGGGCCTTGCCATGCCCGATTTGAAGATCGTTGTTCCCACCCGCAGGGGCATGTTTGACAACGACCTGGTGGAGCCGGGTCCCCCGGCCATGCTCACGGACAAAGGCATTTTACTGATTTATAACGGCCGCAACACCCCTCAAACCGGAGACAGCACCCTTGCGTCAGGCACGTACTGCGGAGGTCAGGTGCTTCTGGATAAAAACGATCCCACAAAAGTGCTGCACCGGATGAAACATTATTTTATTCATCCGGACAAATCCTACGAACTTTCAGGTCAGGTAAACAATGTTTGTTTCCTGGAAGGGCTGGCCCGGTTTAACCATCAATGGTTTTTATACTATGGAACGGCCGACAGTAAAATAGCGGTGGCAACCTGTCCGGTGAACGGATCATAAAAATGATGAAAACGTATTGTGAAGATCACACAGTTATTGAGCCAAATATCCACCGTCAATCGGGTAATAAGCTCCGGTGACAAAGGATGCCTTATCCGAAGATAGCCACATCACCAATTCTGCAACCTCTTTTGCAGTACCCAGGCGTCCTATCGGATGCAGTTCGGTCAGGCGCCGCATTGTTTTTTCATCCAGGAAATCCAGTAATGGCGTATTAATATATCCGGGCCCGACTGCATTAATCCGGATATTTTTTCTGGAATACTCAAGTGCGGCTGTTTTGGTGAGCCCAACGACGCCATGTTTTGCCGTATTATAACCCGATTGATCCGGTGCTGCTATTGCTCCCATAATGGATGCCGTATTCACAATACTCCCCCCGCCCGATTGAATAATAGCTGGTATCTGGAAATGCATCCCATAAAAAACGCCGGAAAGGTTGACGCTTATCACTCTATCCCATTCTCTGATCGATATTTCCGCAACCGGACCAAGCGGACCAACAATTCCGGCATTGTTAAATGCTATGTGAAGCTCTCCATATTTCTGTATAGCCGCCTTCACTAAAGCTTCCTGTTCTTCAGGATTCGAGACATCGGTTTTGAAGAATGAGACGACTCCTCCCGACTTTTCAATTAAAGACACCGTTTCATTGCCTCCTTTTTCATCAATATCGGAAGCAATCACTTTTGCACCTTCACGGGCAAACAATAAAGATGCTTCCCTGCCGATACCGGACCCTGCTCCGGTGATGAGAGCCACTTTCTCTTCCAGCATTTTCATGATTTGTCTCCTTCGACTAACTGATAAATAGTAAAACTCTTTAATAACCTTGATGAGGCTTCCTCAAACAGAGAACATTAACAGTGAATGAAGCGTTCGTTTCAATTAAAACAATAGTATACAGGTGAATAAATACCTGCTGAAGATGTCCGGAAATCTCCATGAACCAACCCTCCCCGGCACTTGATACGCGATAATCCGGCGGAATATTCTTTCATCGGAACCATCTGTTGTGAATCTTTTTATTTTTGTAATAATTTCAACTGGATTAACAGATAGACTGATCTTCCGGGATTAAACCTGAGCGTCCGGGTTATACCGAAAATCATCATAGATCAATATGGGGAAAGAACGACTGCAGGCATTCAGTGACGGAGTACTTGCCATTATCATCACCATTATGGTACTTGGTTTGCAAGTGCCTCACGGCACCGGACCAGAGGCATTGGAATCGGTGTTTCCCGCATTTTTGAGCTATATCCTGAGTTTTATCTACATAGGGATCTACTGGAACAACCATCATCATATGCTGCACCTGGCAAGACGGGTAAACGGCGCTATTTTGTGGGCAAACCTGCATCTTTTATTCTGGCTGTCCCTCGTGCCGTTTGTAACCGGCTGGATGGGTGAAAATCATTTTGCGCGTCTCCCTTCAGCATTATATGGCGTAGTATTGTTATTCTCGGCCATTGCCTATTGGATTCTTCAGCGGACAATCCTTCTTAGCATGGATCGTAAGTCGCTGCTGTCAATGGCTGTGGGAAGAGATTTCAAAGGAAAGATATCCCCGGTTATTTACCTGGCGGCGATCGCCAGTACCCTTCTCAGCCAATGGATCGCCGGGACGCTTTACGCGTTGGTCGCGTTAATGTGGCTGATACCCGACCGGCGCATCGAACGTATTATAAAAAGTCAGGAAGAATGAAATCCGGCAAAAAAACATCACCCGCTTTTTCCCGGCTTGTCTTTCAACAGAATGAGCAGGCCGTTATCTGCAAGAAAACAACAGCCGTCGCATGAGTTCTATATTATCCGGTCATTTCACAGAATTATACGAGTACGACAGTGCCTCAAACCGGCAGATCCTTAATCTGCTGACCGGCATCAAAGAAGCTGAAGGACGCATCCATCAGATCTTTGCCCATCTGCTGATGGCGAAAAAAGTCTGGATAACCCGGCTCAGGGGTGAAGATTCCTCTTCGACGAAAATATGGCCGGAACTGTCGTGGGATGATTGTTCAAAGCTGATCGATGAAAACAGCCTCTCCTACAGGGAATTCCTCCGAAACAAACCGGATGAAGATCTGGAATCGGTCGTCATTTACAAAAACAGCAAAGGCACCGAATTCCGGACGCCCGCCCGCGATATCCTGACGCATGTAATTATTCACGGTGGATACCACCGGGGCCAGATCGCTACGGCCGTGCGCAAACTGGGTTTCGAGCCTGTGAACACCGATTATATCACGTACGTCCGCTCGCGGTAGAATTCCCGAATACTTACGCAGGGCGGAGAACTTCTCCGCCACAGCCTGAATCACAAATCCTGCAAACTTACGGATTACACGAATCCTCGTGCTCGTGCTCGTGCTCGTGCCCATGCTCGTAAATGATAGCCGATTTTAGGGATCAATCATTGCCAATCCTTAAAACCGTCTATTCATGTCGGCGGACAGGCTGTCCGCCCTATATTTTGCAGTTTCCATTTTGTATCCTAAATTTGATTTATCAAATACCTTTTTTTCAAAAGGCCAGGAAATGAATCATAAAGGAAGCAGGGAATGATGAAAAAGAATGTTGGTTGGGTTCGAAACAGCCGGTCTGATGAATCTCCGATCATGAATATTCGGGGAGGAAATTCCAAATCATCCTTCATGGAACCCGGAACTTCCATGGAAATCGTTCAATACCTCAGGAAACATGTGGGATATGCTCTTTTTGTCCTGTTTTGTCTGTTTATATCAGGAGGGTTCAACAAAATTGCCCTGGGGCAGGCTTATGTGACGCCCTGGGGCAATTTAAAAGGAATCCGCATCGACGGCCAGTTGATGAAGTTCAATACCAGCTTATGCGCAGCCGGATCGGGTTGGTCTGATCTGACGCAAACAGCTAAGGAAAGGCAGCGTCCGAAATATACGCGTGAGAACGGAAAGCAAATGATTTCCACCCGGCTTGGAACCCTTGATTTTATGGAATCGATTGAAGACACCGGCCGGGGCCTTGCCAGGATTGACGTAAAGGTTACCGCAAAAAGCGATACTAATATAGCCGGTGCGTGGTTTCGCATTGATCTTCCCGCTGATAAATATTCCGGGGGAACCATCCGACTTTCAGGACAACCGGCTTCAGTGGACTCTCAAATCTCATTGGCCGCAGGTCATACAGGCAACAAAAACGGCTACCTGAATACTACGGTCAAAGGCGTGCGTTTTGTGTCGGCGGATCGTCAGTTAGCTGTCACTTTCACCCGGCCCACACAGATCATCGTAAAAAACAACTCTGATGAAACGGCTCCCCGGTCCGACATCCGGGTTTACATAACCCTGGTTTCGGGAAACGTGGCACAAGGACGCTCCGTTGAAAAAACTTTCACTCTTGAGGCCGGTGGAAAGCCGGATAAAAGACCCGTTACTCTAACGCTCAATACTTCACAACCGGGACGAAAATTTGCCGGTATAGGAGGAAATTTTCGTCTTCAAAATCCCAAGGTCGATCCGGAAGTAATAAAATACAACCTGAACCATTTACGGGTGGCGTGGGGGCGCGTAGAGCTGCCGTGGTACCTGTGGCAGCCGAAAGAAAACGTTGATCCCATTGCGGAGGCGAAAGCGGGAAAGCTCAATCCGAGGGTCAGGGCGGCAATGGAAATGGCTCAGAAACTAAGCAAACGCGGGATACCTGTCATTCTTTCGGCCTGGTTCCCTCCTGCCTGGGCTGTTCAGGGAAAAGTTCACTTTCGTCCGGTCAACGGGGTCTGGGGAAACGCGCTGAACCCTGATAAAATACAGGAAATCTATAAATCCATTGGAGATTACATTGCTTATCTGAAGGAACATTATGGGGTTGAAGTGAGTATGTTTTCCTTCAATGAATCGGATCTGGGGATTAACGTTCGCCAGACCGGTCGGGAGCACGACCGGCTCATTAAGGGCCTGGGAGCCTATCTGGCATCCAGGGGACTGAAAACGAAATTGCTGCTCGGGGATACTTCCGATGCCAATGCGTTTGATTTCATAAAACCGGCCATGGCCGATCCCGCGGCCCGGCCTTATATGGGTGCCGTCGATTTTCACGCCTGGCGCGGATGGGCCGACACAACGCTGAACAAATGGGCGACCGCCGCGAAAAAACTGAACCTTCCGCTGATTGTTGCCGAAGGCGGTATCAATGCGGCCGCATACAGGAATCCTGATATCTTCACACAGCCGGATTTCGCGCTGCACGAGACAAACATTTATCTGCGTATTCTCAAGATTTGTCAGCCGCTGGCCATTTTGCAATGGCAATTGACTTCCGATTATTCTCTCCTGGCCGGCGGAGGCGTCTATGGAAACAACGACGAGCCGCTTCATCCCACCCGGCGTTTCTGGGACATGAAACAGCTTGCATCCACCCCCAAAGATGCTTTATTCATGCCGATTACTTCCAACCGGTCCGACGTAACCTGCGTCGCCCTCGGCGAGAATGATAAAGGGATTTACACTATTCACCTGCTCAACAATGGAACAACACGGCAGGTTACCCTCACCGGGTTGCCGGATGGCGTCAAAAAATTAAACATTTACGTGACAGACAGCAAGCGGAATATGAAGGAGGGGAAGCCGGTAAACGTTTCAAATGGAAAGGCCCGGTTTACCCTTGATGCGACAAGCTTTACAACCCTGACAACCACCCCCCTGTAGGCCGGAGAGCTTTTCCGGCAGGGAATCACGGGGCTCATTGAGGAGCCTCTTTGGAGCGACGTGGCGGCCTTATTTATCATGGCTCCGGGGTTTTCGGGCAATAAGTGCTCCTTGTAGGGCAATGGCAGATGCCAAGGTAAAGAATCGCTTCGGATAATGCGCCATCTTATCCTCAACAAACCCTCACAAAGCACAATATTTCCCGGATCTTATCAGTTAACGAACAGGAAAGAAAGGTGCGGATCAGGTGGTGGTCTTTCCATCTATGTGATGTGTCCTCTGATTCCGGGTTGAGGAACCATGTTTTTAAGCCCGTGATAACTGCTACTCTACACTTTTTTTTATATATTCGCTTTCTTCATTAGCCGGGAAAGACACCAGACCGGACGTTCAAATTTTTTATGGCAGATAACAACATTACTCTGATATTTCCAGACAGCAGCAAGAAGGATTTTCGGGAAGGGATCACCGGACGTGAGGTCGCCGAATCTATTTCAGCGGGTTTGGCGCGAAATGCTCTGAGCGTAACCTTTGACAGGCAAATCTATGACCTCGACCGGCCGCTTCCTCACAGCGGCAAGATCAAGATCAATACCTGGGACGACGACGATGGAAAATACACCTTCTGGCATTCCTCGGCTCACCTGATGGCCGAGGCCGTCCAGGAATTTTATCCGGATGCCAAATTTGGCATTGGCCCCCCTATAGAAAACGGGTTTTATTATGATATAGATTTCGGAGATCACCCGATCTCGGAAGATGATCTGAAAAAGATCGAGGACAAGATGATCGAGCTGGCCCGAAACAAAGAGACCTTCAAACGGGAAGAAATCTCCAAAAAGGAAGCCCTCCGCTATTTTGAAAAAAAGGGAGACCCTTACAAACTGGATCTTCTCGAAGATTTGAAAGATGGTACGATCACGTTCTATCATCAGGGAAATTTTACAGATCTATGCCGGGGTCCGCATATCCCGTCGACCGATAAGATCAAGGCTGTGAAGCTGCTGAGCCTGGCAGGAGCCTACTGGCGCGGTGACGAGCATAACAAAATGCTGACGCGCATCTACGGTATCACCTTTCCCAAAAAATCGATGCTGGATGATTATCTGAACCGGCTCGAAGAAGCAAAAAAACGGGATCACAAGAAACTTGGCCGGCAGCTGGGGATTTATCTGATTGATTCTATGGTAGGCCAGGGATTGCCCATCTGGCTTCCCAACGGCACCATCATCCGGCGGAATATCGAACAATTCCTGCGTGAAGAACAGATCCGCCGCGGGTATACCGAAGTCATAACCCCGTCCATCGGAAATCTGGAGCTATACAAGACTTCGGGACATTACCCCTATTACAAGGATTCGCAGTTTCCTCCCATAGAAATGGATGATGAGGCCTTCCTGCTCAAGCCGATGAACTGCCCGCACCACCACCGTATCTATGACAGCCGGATGCACAGCTATCGCGACCTTCCGGTCCGCCTGGCGGAATTCGGTACAGTCTATCGGTATGAACAATCGGGCGAGCTGAACGGGCTCTCCCGCGTGCGCGGCTTCACTCAGGATGATGCTCACATTTACTGCACACACGACCAGTTGAAGGATGAGATCAAAAGCTGCATTGAACTGACTCAATATGTTTTCGGTCTTTTTGACATGCCGGTTGATATCCGCCTTTCTTTCCGGGATGATAATGATCAGAAATACGGCGGGCAGGCCGAATACTGGGAACGGGCACAGCGTGAGATTCGTGAAGTTGCCGATGAAATGGGCCTGACCTATCATATTGAGGAAGGTGAGGCCAGCTTTTACGGACCCAAAATCGACTTTATTATCCGTGATGCACTCGGACGAAAGTGGCAGCTTGGCACTGTCCAGGTCGATTATGTGATGCCGGAACGGTTCGATCTCACCTATATCGGGCCGGACAACCAGAAACACCGTCCGGTAATCATCCATCGTGCACCTTTTGGATCCATGGAACGGTTTGTCAGCATCCTGATTGAGCACTTCTCCGGCGAATTCCCGCTGTGGCTTGTTCCCCGGCAGGTGGCGGTTTTGCCGATCACCGATCGCCAGATTCCGCTGGCCGACCGATACCTGAGTCGGTTGCAGGAGAATGGAATCCGGGCTTATACCGATCACAGAAGTGAACAGGTCGGGGCGAAAATCCGGGATGCCGAAACGCAAAAGATACCTTATATGTTAATCCTCGGTGAAAAAGAAGAACAGAACGATACCGTTTCGGTGAGAAAACATCATAAAGGAGACCTTGGAAGTCTTCCATTTTCCGATTTTCTTGCCAATATTCTCAAAGAAATAGAAACAAAAGCATTACCTGCGAACATAAACTAATTACGGAGACACACTCATCGCAAAAAGACCTTATACATCCCACCGGAATCGCACTGATAACGACGATACACGTATAAATGACGATATTCAGGCGGCGAAAGTCCGGCTGATCCATCCCAATGGCGAGAATCATGAAATAGTGTCGATCGAACGCGCTCTGGAGGTTGCTTCGCAATACGATCTTGATCTGGTAGAAATTGCTCCTAAGGCAACCCCCCCGGTCGTAAAGGTGATGGATTACAAGAAACATCTTTACGAAAAACGCAGGAAAGAGCGGGAGGCACGAAAGAAACAACATACCGTACAAATCAAAGAGCTTCGTTTTCGTCCGCATACCGACGATCACGACTATAACTTCAAGATGCGCCATGCACGTAAATTCCTGGAAGACGGCAATAAGGTGAAGGCGACCGTGCAATTCCGGGGCCGCGACATCATCTATAGCGATCAGGGGCGCGAGTTGCTCCAGCGTTTTGCCGACGACCTGGAGGACGTCGCAAAGATCGAATCCCCTGCCACCCTTGAAGGAAAACGCATGTCGTTGGTTATGGCACCGGCGAAATGAATAGAGTGCCTTAAGTTTAGAGTACTTAAAGTACTTAGAGTCGTCTGCAGGAATTTTCAATTCCAGGTATTTTAAGTGCTCCGAACCTTAAGCCCGGTGCTTGATTCAAATGCGCATCAAACACCCCTATGATCCCCTCAAGGGGATGTGCTTATCTGTTTGGTAATAAGTTGCTATCTATCCTCCCTTGAGGGAGGTGCAGGTGGGTGTTTAACGGGTGTTTAAATTTGGCAATACGCCCTGGAAAGAATAACTGATTGCCGGTTAAAAGCTAAGGCAAAATCGTTTTCTGCTCTAAGCGTGCTGGACTCCGAACTTTAAGCCCGGTGCTTGATTCAAATGCTCATCAAACACCCCTATGATCCCCTCAAGGGGATGTATTTGTCTGTTTGGCAATAAGTTGCTATCTATCCTCCCTTGAGGGAGGTGCAGGTGGGTGTTTAACGGGTGTTTAAATTTGGCAATACGCCCTGGAAAGAATAACTGATTGCCGGTTAAAAGCTAAGGCAAAATCGTTTTCTGCTCTAAGCGTGCTGGACTCCGAACTTTAAGCCCGGTGCTTGATTCAA
>CAZNHE010000039.1:0-25206 GCA_964572735.1 uncultured Chitinophagales bacterium
CAAACAGGACATGATTTCTCAAATTATAAACGTCCCACATTATTACGCCGTATCGAGCGGCGGGTAAATATCCATAATCTATCGGATCTTCCTTCTTATGCGGCTTTCCTGAAACAACATCCCGGAGAAATCAAGGCACTGCTTAAGGATCTGCTGATTTCTGTTACTAATTTTTTCCGTGATCATGAAGCCTTTGAAGCTCTCAATGAGAACGCTCTGGCGAAGATTATCCGGGACAAAACTTCGGAAGATGAGGTACGAATATGGGCGGTCGGCTGCGCCACGGGAGAGGAAGCGTATTCTCTGGCGATCCTCTGTGCCGAGCGGGTACTCAGCATGATCGGAGCACCCAAAGTTCAGATTTTCGCCACCGATATCGACGAGGCCGCCATTGTCCGCGCCCGCGAGGGGCTTTACACGATTAATGATGCTGCCGATGTATCACCGGAACGTCTGAACCGTTTCTTTCTGAAGGAAAATGGAGGATTCCGTATCCGGCGGGAAATACGTGAGATGGTTTTGTTTGCCTACCATAACGTCCTCAAAGACCCGCCTTTTTCCCATCTTGATCTTGTGGCGTGCCGCAATATGATGATTTATCTCAACCGCGCGGCGCAGAAACGCGTGATGGAAACGTTCCATTTCGCATTGAACGCGGAAGGGTTCCTTTTTCTCGGGGCTTCCGAATCGATGGACGGAGAAAGCGGATTATATACCGTAGTCAATCATAAATATCACATCTTCAAAAATAACCAGGTTGCCGCACGGCCATTTCCTGTGCCGGAATCCGTACCGGCCTTTCGATTCGAACAGCCCCGTCAGCCGGACGTTTCGCAGGAAAAGGAAACCCGCAGGCTTGATCGCGTAACATTCGGGGATTTGCACCACCGGCTCCTGGAGCAATATGCGCCGCCTTCCGTTATCATCAACAAAAAATACGATATTGTGCACCTGTCGGAGCGTGCCGGGCGATATATGGAAATCGCAGGAGGAGGGGAACCTTCCCGGAACCTGCTCAACCTGGTCCGGCATGAACTGCGTATCGAGTTACGCACGGCATTGAATCAGGCGGTTCAGCAAAACACCAATGTAGAAACGAAAAGTCTGAAAACCAGCATTGGAGGCCATACCGGAGCAGTCACCATGCATGTTCGTCCGGTCTTGCGCGGTGATGATACGGCCCACGGTTTTATTCTCGTGTTATTTGAGGAAACCGATGAAACAAATGTCGAAGAAAAGGAAGAAATTGTTCTCGTCCCGGATAAACCGGTGACTTTTCAGCTTGAAGAAGAAATCACCCACCTGAAGACGGAGCTTCGCAATTCCGTCGAACAATACGAAACCCAGACCGAGGAGCTTAAAGCCTCAAACGAAGAGTTGCAGGCGATGAATGAAGAGTTGCGTTCGGCGGCGGAGGAACTGGAGACAAGCAAGGAAGAGTTGCAGTCTATCAATGAAGAATTGAGGACGGTTAATCAGGAACTAAAGGTGAAGATTGAGGAAGCCACCCTGTCGGGCGATAATCTTCGGAATCTCATCAACTCGACCAGCATCGGCACCATCTTTCTTGACCGCAGTTTCCACGTAAAGCTCTTCACACCGGCTGCGACTGATCTTTTCAACCTCATTCCGACTGATTACGGACGCCCCCTTTCCGATATTACCAATCGCATCGAGTATCCTGATATTATCCCGGATGCCGAAGGGGTGCTGGATACGCTTCAACCTTTGCAGCGGGAGGTGTGTACAAATGAGGGGCGCGTATTCATGATGCGTGTGCTGCCTTATCGCACGGCGGAAGACCACATCAATGGCGTGGTGATCACTTTTGTGGATATTTCCGAAATCAAACAGGCGGAAGGGAACCTGCGCCGGAGCGAGAACCGCTACAAAACCCTTTTCGACTCCATTGACGAAGGTTTTTGCATCATCGAAAAGATCAGCGACGATCCCCTGGATTTTCGTTATATGGAAGCCAATCCGGCATTTGCCGTCCAGTCGGGCGTAGACAACGTGGTGGGAAAATCCATCGGGGAAGCATTCCCCGGGGAACCGGAGGAATGGCTGCTGACCTATAACTCCGTCCTGAATACGGGCGAACCGATACGGTTTGAGCGTGAGCTTACTACTCAGAAGAAAATACTGGAACTTTACGCTTTCCGGGTTAAAGAAGGAACCAACCGCCGTGTTGCGGTCCTGTTCAGGGATATCACGAAACGCAAAATTATGGAACGGCAGAAGGACGAATTTATGGGTGTGGCCAGCCATGAACTCAAGACACCAGTGACCAGCATCAAAGCATACACCGAATTACTGCGGGAACAGTTTGAAGAAGCCAATGATGATGACAATGCAGAACTCATGCAGAAGCTGGATGTTCAGGTAGATCGTCTTGCGGAACTTATTCATGACCTGCTGGATACCACAAGGATATCCGACGGGCAGCTTCCCCTGCAACGAGAGCAATTCGACCTCAACAACCTGATTTCGGAATGCGTGGAAGACCTTCAACACACGTCACAAAAGCACCGGATTATTTTTGAATCCGGCGATATAAAACCGGTAGCTGCAGATCGCGATCGCATCAGGCAGGTACTAACCAATCTTATCTCCAATGCCATTAAGTATTCGCCGGAGGGTTGCGAGGTAACCATTACTTCCTCGCATGCTAAAAACGGCATAAAAGTAAGCGTCCGGGACAAGGGTATGGGCATTCCGGAAGAGATGCAGCAGAAGATATTCGAACGTTTCTCCCGGGTTGACCAGATACATCCCTCTTCGGGTATGGGGCTCGGTTTGTATATTGCTGCGGGGATTATACAGCGCCATGGCGGCAATATCTCCGTAAAAAGCGAACCGGGCCGGGGTTCAATTTTTTCCTTCATCCTTCCCTGCAATGACGAGGTGAAGAATACCAAAGACGAGGGTAACGCCGATCCCCCATTGTCGCCGCGGGCAGACAGGTAAGCGGAAGCCATACTGAAACCGGAGGCATCATGTCCGCCGCATGCGAAGATGTTTTACCAGGTTGATGATGAGGCCGATGAACAGGACCAGCCATGCGACAAGCGCGGCATAGAGGAAGAAGTGCGGGAGAAACCCGAGGAAATCAAATCGCATCGCTCTTCTCATTTCGTGGGTGCAGGCGGAGTACATACCGAGTGGGAAAACGGCACCCCAGTAGAGAGAATCATACTTCAGCGGGAAACGCCGGAAGATATGACGCCATATCCCGAGGATCAGCAGCATCGGTATCCACCATGTACCTGTTGCCCAGTAAAAAATGGTGAAACCCTTGAGAAACGGCATAAGCGATTCCAGATAAGGTTCATCGGGAGCGTTGATAATGAGCAGGGATCCTGCCAGGGCGGAGATAGCCATCGCACCCATGTTGATCCAATAGGGAGGGGAAAGGTCGCCCGGGGGGAAACGAAAGAATGTGTAGCGATAAAAGATCAGCGACATCATCCAGATATAAAGCATACCGCCCCACAGCCACATCGAGAGTGCGATAAAGTTCAGTTCCAGCTCATGGGGCTGCCCGACGCGGGCGGCGATCAATGTGCCGAGGACGGCAATCGACTGGATGGCAACCACCGCAAGCAGCCAGCTCCCGTTGATCCCGTGAGCGAGACTCGGCTTGCGTTTCTTAATCGTGAAAGCCGTAAAGATCGCATAGGTCAGTATGATCCACAGCCCGACCCCCAGAAACCAGAGAACCAGCCCGGCCTGAATATTATCTGTGAGCACTACAAACTGGCTGCCCAGAACACAGGACCCTGCCGGAAGGGTGAAAAAACCGGGTCCCTGAAGATGATCGAACATATCTCCAAAGAAAAGCCGGGGGTACCGGATGACGCGTATAATCGTCAGTATCCAGAGGAGGCCGTAAATGAATATGTTGAGATAGAACAGCGCCTTCCCGATTCGCGGCAGATTCAGCAGGTGAGCGGCAATGGAAACGATGCCGGTGGCCATGACGATGCCGAAATAGGCGGGCGACAAATGTTTGATACTGATGGAAAGATCCTGATCTGAAGAGGCGTCTTCGGGAATCAAATCGTTGCCGGGGGTAGCCGGTGTCATGGTAGATAGCTCGCTATTATGGTGGGGCATGTCATGATGATTGTAATTATATCACTCTGTCCTGCACATCAGATGATCTCGCAGCGTACGCCATGTCCGGAATCACAGATGTATCTTATTCCTTGTTTCCTGTTTACATTAAATGCTGTGCAACAGAACGCATCAACGTTATAAGGGAATTTCATTCCCGGCTTTCCTGGAAATACATCCCGGCCGCATAAGCGGAGCGTGCACAACCTTCCGTCGATAATTTATCAAATCTTTCCGATAAACTTAAGCTGTTATCGGCTGTCTCCGGGGAAATCAAGAAGGGGAGAAGCAACGATCTCATCCTGCGGATTCAGATCTTCACAGGAATACCCAGCTCAATAACCTGGTAGGTTGGAAGCCTGTAGAAGCCGGTCACCTGGGCGGCATTGCGGGAAAGAAACAGGAAGAGGCTTTCCCGCCACCGGGCCATTTTCGGCGTTTCCTCCCGGGGAATCAGGACCTGGTGCCCCACGTAATAGGTTATCTCGCTATAATCCAGATCAGAGCCAAGTTCCCCGCTTGTACTCAGAACTTTGGGAACGTCGGGATGTTCCATGAATCCGAAAGAGATGATCACCCGGTGGAAGCCCTGGTCCAGTTTGGTTATTTCAAGCCGACCGGAGGTACCTGTTTTCGGTATATCTTTGATTTTCACCGTCACCAGAAGTACCTGCTCGTGCAGAACCTGGTTCCTTTTCAGGTGATGCTGCAGCATGAGGGGCGTGCCCTCCGAACTGCCTGTCATGAAGATGGCGGTTCCTTTAACACGAACCGGCGGATTATCAGCCAGCGATTTCAGAAAATCATCTATAGGGATGATGTCGCGGGATATATTTTCGGAAAGGAGCTGACGTCCGCGATGCCAGGTATTCATCACAACAAATACCAGGGCCCCCACGAGCAACGGGAACCATCCTCCCTGTGACACTTTCGTCATATTGGCCACGAAAAACGCCAGATCGACAATCAGGAAACCGGCTGTTACGGACAGGGAGGCGGCGAGGTTCCATCCCCATTTCTCACGGGTCAGAACATAGGCGATCAGCGTTGTGATTACCATGGTCGTTGTAACCGCCACCCCGTAAGCCGCGGCGAGATTGTCCGATCTCCTGAAACCGATCACCAGACCGATGGTGGCAATCATGAGGACCCAGTTGACAATCGGGATATAGATCTGGCCCACCTGTTTGCTGGAAGTCTGGAAAATCCGGATTCTGGGAAACTCGCCCAGCAGAGCAGCCTGGCGGGTGAGGGAAAATGCCCCCGATATGATGGCCTGGGAAGCTATAATAGTGGCCAGCGTGGCCAGAATCACCACCGGATAGATCGCCCATTCCGGAGCCAGTGCATAGAAGGGGTGAGAGATCTTTTGGGAGTTTCCGAGCAGCAGTGCTCCCTGACCAAAATAATTCATCAGCAGGGCGGGGAAGACCAGGAAAAACCAGGCGGAACGGATCGGCCGGATGCCGAAATGTCCCATATCCGCGTACAAAGCTTCCGCGCCTGTCACAGCAAGAAAGACGGCTCCCAAAACCAGGAATCCTTTCCATCCGTTATCTGTAAAAAAATGAACGGCGTACATCGGATTAACCGCTTTGATCACCTGCGGGTTCTTCAAAATGCCGGTAATGCCCAAAGCAGCTATGGCGAAAAACCAGAGAAGCATCACGGGTCCGAAAACGGCACCTACGCCACCGGTTCCCTTTTGCTGAAAAAGAAACAGGAGAATGAGGATGGCCACCGTAATGGGAATGATATATTGGTTGAAGGCATCAGTTGCAACTTCGAGTCCCTCCACGGCACTGAGTACGGAAATGGCCGGCGTGATCATGCCGTCTCCATATAACAATGCTGCTCCGAACACCCCGAGTGCGACCAATATCCAGCGTTTCCTCCTCGGCTCTCCGGATGGAACCATCAGTGCCATCAGTGCCAGGATGCCGCCTTCCCCTTCGTTGTCGGCCTGCATCACATAAATCAGGTATTTAACGGAGATCACGATGATCAGTGCCCAGAAAATGAGTGAAAGCACTCCCAGCACGTTACCCTGGGAATGGCTGAGATTTCCTTCACCTGAAAAAGCGAACCGGAAGGCGTAAAGCGGACTCGTTCCGATGTCGCCGAAAACCACACCCAGAGCAGTGAGTCCGAGCGTCAGCAGAGTACCGCCCGATGCGCTCTTTTCCCTTGCCGGCTGCCCTTCCAGTTTATCAGGTTCTTCGGAAATAACCTGTTCCTGCTCGTCTTTGTTTTCTTCCTCCGCCAAGGCGGCTCCTGTCTGGATTACGTGTGTTTCTTATTATAATTACCCATCGTGCGGTATCCTGATCTTCCGCACGTTATTTATGAAGGTTGTGAATGACAGGCGGAAACGGAAATGCCCCATCCGGCTAAGAACCGTCATTCTCGCCGAACAATTTTATCGCATCTCAAGTTCATGACGGCTAATCATTGGGGAAAGGCATCAGGACAATACAGGTTGCAGGTTGAAAGTTGAAGGTTACATGTTAATTTACCTGTAACCTGTAACCTGTAACCTGTAATCCTCTTCCTATGATCATTCTTGGCATCGAATCTTCCTGTGACGAAACCGCAGCGGCGGTCTATTCCGACCGGGGATTGCTTTCCAACATTATTGCCTCACAGACGATCCACGAGCAGTTTGGAGGCGTCGTTCCCGAGCTGGCCTCCCGCGCCCATCAAAAAACGATATGGTCCGTTGTGCAGCAGGCCCTGAACGAAGCGGACCTGACAGTGGATCAAATCGACGGCGTTGCCGTAACCCAGGGGCCCGGCCTGCTGGGAGCTCTGCTGGTAGGGGTCGGTTTTGCAAAAGGACTGGCCATTTCTCATGATAAACCGATCATAGGCATCAATCACATTGACGCTCATCTTTATGCCGGCTTCATTGAGGAACCCTGCCCTGCGTTCCCGTTCACAGGATTGATCGTTTCGGGAGGGCACACGCAGCTTGTGCACGTCACCCGGCCGTTTCTGCACCAGATAATGGGAAAAACACGAGATGATGCCGCCGGAGAGGCTTTTGACAAGATCGGGAAAATCCTGGGACTGCCTTACCCCGCCGGTCCCGCAATGGACCGGCTGAGTCGCAACGGTGACCCCGCTTTCCATGCCTTTCCGAGAGCGCTTCTTCACAAAGGGCTGGATTTCAGCTTTTCAGGACTGAAGACCTCGGTGCTTTATTATCTCCGGGATATTCCAGAAGAGCAGCGGGCAGTGTTTCTGGAAGAACATCAGGCGGATTTGTGTGCCGCCGTTACCGGGGCTATCACCGAGGTGCTGGTGACCAAGCTGGAACGTGCTCTCCGGGAAACAGGCGCCGGCCAGGCGGTATTGGCCGGAGGGGTTGCCGCCAATTCCGTACTGCGCAGAAAGGCGGAGGCGATGTGTGATCGCCTTGGTGTCGCACTTAAAATTCCGCGGATGATCTATTGCACCGATAATGCCGCCATGATTGCCGCAACCGGCTACCTCAGAGTTCAGACACATGGGTGGGACGGCCTGACCCTAAAACCGTTTGCCAGCCTGGGGTAATGTGACCGGCATGCTCAATTTATTTCACATGACCGGGTCTAACCGTTTAATAAAGTATGGACAAAGCGGGAACGGATTAGGGAGAGCCGGCTTAAAGATATGCGATAACTTTTTGGCATCTTCTTTATGAGGTACCTGGATAACCAGTTTTGATGGTACTATAACCATAAATTCACTGTTATTAGTCGTTGCACAACCGTATTTGAGCTTTCCATACCAGGCAGCCTTAATACCTGCCCCGCGTAACATTTCTGAATTGAGAAGATGAATCACGTCATTGATTGACGAAACGTTCAATCCTGTTGCTTTTGATGCATAATAAAAATTACCCTCCTTCCACTGGCTAACCTTTACCGCCTGAATGGTGGTAACATTGAATGATCCATGTATGGAGCCTTTTTTTGTGGAGGAAAACAAATCACACCCGGAAATCAAAATTGAAATAAGGATGAATATCGAATATCGCATATTCCTCACCGTGAATGAATTTCAGCTTTTATGAAGTCTGACGATTTTTTCATAAGCTGATTTAGTTATGAACAAAGACATTATAAAACCATAGTTTATCGATTTGACAGCAGAGATGCCATAATCATCCTAAAAATCCAACGGTTATCAGAAAAACAGGAGATTAGCACCATTCGTGCCGTCAGGTACGGGATGTGCTATTGAACAGCGAAGATCGTTTGATTGTGAATTTGGGATTTGACGTGATCTCCCCTTTTCAAGGCTGTTTTTATATTACCTGCCCTGTTCGTCGGGCACTGTCCGACGCTATGCTATTTTACTCCTTCAGAGCTGGTGAAGATTCCCTCTCTCAGAATTTTTTCGATTCTGCTACGGCCAGCTTATCTACCCGGTTATTGATTTCGTCATCGGCGTGGCCTTTTACTTTCTTCCAGACGACCTGATGGCCTTTCATGGCAGATAATAATGCCTGCCAGAGATCCTGGTTTTCAACCGGTTTTTTGTCGGCCTTTTTCCAGCCGTTTTGCTGCCATCTCTCAATCCATCCTTTGGTGAATGCATTGACCAGCAGGGCGCTGTCGCTGTGGATCGTCACATGGCAGGGGCGCTTCAAAATATTCAGCGCCATGATAGCGGCAGTCAGTTCCATCCGGTTATTGGTAGTTCTTGCCTCTCCGCCGCTGATGGTTTTCTTTTTGTCCTGATATTCCAGCCAGGCTGCCCAGCCTCCCGGACCGGGGTTGCCGCTGCAGGCACCGTCGGTATAGATGGTCACGTGGGATTTAGACATATAGCTTCGTCAGAGGGCGGAGTAGCTCCTGGTATTTTCCGGCTGCATCGGCAACCCCGGCCTGCCAGTTATCCCCTTCTCCGGCATAGATGATGCCCCGGCTCACGGAAATGACCGGGATTCCCCGATGATCCTCCAGCGCTTTCATCAGTTCGGCAAGCGATCCTCCCTGGGCGCCTAGTCCGGGGATGAGCAGCGACCCGTCAGGATGCTCCCGTATCACCTCTTTCAATAAGAGTCCCTGGGTAGCTCCCACGACCATGCCGGCGTGTCCCACAGATGTTTTTTGCAACTCGGCCAGGCGATGCGCCACGTAATGGCTCATTGCGGGATAATTATCAAAGGGTTTTTTGAGAAAATCATCGGCCCCGGGATTGGAGGTAAGCGTTAGTGCGAAGACGGCACGTTCGGGATCGTCCAGGAACGGCTCCAGCGTTTCGAACCCCATGAGAGGAGACAGGGTGACGGCATCGGCGTCATATTTTTCAAAAAAGGCGGTGCGGTAGCGCTCGGCGGTGTGGCCGATATCTCCCCGTTTAGCATCGGCTATGACAATCCGCGAGAAGGGGATTTGAGCACGTACTTCCCGGAAAACATCCATGCCGTCCGGCCCCAGCGCCTCAAAAAAAGCGAGATTGGGTTTATAGGCACAGGCGAACGGAAGTGTGGCTTCGATGATCTCACGACAGAAATGGAAAATTTGCTTTGGAACGGAGGAATGGGAGCCGAGGATAGCCTCAGGCAGACGATCCGGAACGGGATCAAGTCCCACGCACAGCAGCGATCCGGATTCGTTGACAGCGTTGCGAAGCTTTTCGGTAAACCGCATAAAAAGTCGTTTTGAAGCGGCCTGCCCGGCCGTTATTATTTCATGAGGGGATAATATAAAAAAAGTGGATTTGGGATGCGGAGAATTGTTGGCGGCCGGTTGTCAATGGTTTGTTGCTGATCGGAGTTCGTCACTTTCCGGCCAAACCAGATACCGCACCGACAACTGTCTCTTATTCTGCGTAAATTACAGCGATTTTAAACGACAAAGGAGGTTCCTTTGAACTGGTATGAAGAATGGTTCGACAGCCCGCTTTATGAGAAATTGTACGCTTACCGGGATGATGAAGAGGCTGCGCGCCTGGCGGATCTGTTGGAGCAGGAGTTGCCGGTAAACCGGTATCCTCATGTGCTCGATCTGGGCTGCGGCCGTGGGCGTCATTCCCTGAATATGGCCCGGCGCGGTTATAACGTGACCGGCGTGGATCTTTCGGAACATGCTATCCAAAAGGCCGGACAACGTGCGAAAAAGGAAGGTTTGCACATCGATTTTCGCATTCACGATATGCGCTTGCCATTGAATGAGCAGTTCGACATCATCCTTAACCTGTTCACAACATTCGGTTATTTTGATGATGATGCGCAAAACATCCGCGTGTTAAAAGCGATGAGCCGCATGTTGCGGCCGGCCGGGTGCCTTGTGATCGATTATCTGAACGCTTCCGGGGTGCGGCAGACACTCATCCCTTTTGAGAAAGGAACCATCGATTCCCTGGACTATGAAATTGCCCGGAAGATCGACAAATCTGCCGGTATGGTGGTAAAAGAAATGAAATTTCGGCGACCTGATGGCGTCACGCGCGAATACGAGGAGCGCGTTAAACTATATGATTATCACTGGTTTCAGGAGCATCTGTCCCGTCAGGGTCTGGCGCTTACCCGGTGTTTCGGGGATTATTCGGGAGCCCTCTTCAACCCGAAAAGCAGCGAGCGGCTGGTCATATTTGCCGGCCATAAATCGTGATTCCTGCGATTTATGTTACACAATCGTGGTCGGCAGTACTTCCTCAAACCCATGTGGCGGCCGGTCGATCCGGTAGGTTTCGAAATAGAAGAATCGTTCTGATTTCATTCGCTTCCCGTTGATGCTGAAGAGCCGTAACTCCGGACCAATCAGCGGCTTGAGTGCGTAGAAGAGGGGTTCATACAGGTTCCGCCGGCTGAAGATATGAAGATCGAATCCGTCGCGGGCGTTTTCCTTGTAGAGGATATGATGATCATCATTCAGAAATTCCAGCATGGCCGGAATGCGGTCCTGAAGTTGCTCATGGTCATTTATAGCCAGACCGGAAACAGGGTATTTCAATTCATTCCGAAAGGCAACAATGGCACCGCCGACCGGCAGGTCCGTCAGGGCAGAAAGAAGATCTTCATGGTTTTCCCCGTCTGTAGTGATGAATTTCAGACCCTGCAATGATTCACTGATCGCTGAAAGCGCCTGTCCCGCATGGTCGATCTTATCGATCCCGAATAAAGAATCGTCGAGTCTGGTGCCTGTGATGTAAAACCGGGAATAAGTCGGAACGGGACGCATAAATTCTTCAAGAGTAGAGGGCCGCCTGCGTTCCTTACGTGCATCCTGATCCTTTAACGATCCCCGCAGGACCATGTCGTGTTCATAGATTAATTTCAGTATATCCATGTTATTTCAGGGTTACTGCGGCTTCGGGTCTAATGTAATGGTTCCGATTTGTGTTTTTTGCTGAGTGACAACCCGGATGTTGCTGAGAGTCGTGTCTTTAAAGTTACCCAATAATGGATGGATGATAAGGTTATAAGGCCCTCCGTCCAATGCGAGGAGTTCGAAGTCCCCCGCCTGAACCTGTTGTCCTGCCGGGAAGATACTGGGATCTTCTACGCTATAAGTAGAGGATACGGTGTCGGCGCCGGCGATTGCGTAGATGACGGCCCGGGCCGTAGCCGGCTGAATCGTCCCTGAAACAGCCCCCGTTTCCGTAAGGTCTTTAGCCGAAACCACCGGGTTGAGCGTGTAGACAGCCGATGAGCCGGATCCGCTTCTAATGACCGAACGGCTGATGTCAAAATCGACTGCAACAAGGGCGCTTTGCTCACCGGTGACCGCAGCATTGATGTCCAGCGTAATATCCGACCGGGCATCGTCGGCTATTTTTAGATCGCTGGTCGTATCATCGACCTGGACCTTGCCGCCGGTGCCGAGGACCAGCCGGAGTTTGGTGTACGTTGTGGTATCTACTTTTGCCTGGCCGATTATTACATACTGCCCATTGATCAATTGTGTAAGATCCACCTGAAAAGCCTGGCTGTTCAGGGAAATCCAGCTATTGCTCCCTGCAGCTTGTGCCTCGACCTTTTGCACCGACAGGATGACAGCATCATACGGACCGGGGGAATCGTGCATAATAACGCTCAGCACCCCCCCGGTAGACGATTCTTTATAAGAACCGTTAAGGTTGCATCCGGCCAGCACTCCTGAAAGGATAAGCAACGACAGGATTGCCGGGAAACCATGTTTATAAAAATTTTTCATCAAATGATATATCGTGGATTTCATGTCTTTGTATAATAACCGGTTAAATTCGATTTTCTGATTTTCAGAGCGTATCTCGGCGTTTGCTGTTCTCAGACCTGTCCGGATCAGGACTCCGGCCTGTGTTGCGGATAGTATTTTGACTAAAATTAAAGGGATTATCGGGAGAAACCTAAGAAAAAAAGAAGAGGCGGTATTAGAGAAAAAGAAAGAGCCCGGCATAGAGGAGCCGGACCCTTCTGCCGCCTGCTTCTTAGTCAACAGGGAAAGGGAAGAATAGCTATAAAAAAAGCCACGAAGTCCGTTTAACGGCTACGAATGTAACCGCTTGTGGGGTTAGAAGGACTCCGTGGCCAATGTGTTGGTCAATACAAACAGACCTTTATCATTGTATATATGATAATTTGATGGTGCCCGTTTTCGTTTCCTGCCGGGCCTGAACGGATACTTGTGAAAGGGTCGTGTCTTTCAGGGCTGTATTCCGGGAAACGATCGAGAGTTCATAGATTCCTTCCTTCATTCCGAGAAATTTAAACGCGCCGGAAGTGGTGTCGGCGTAGGTTGTGGCTACCGTATCTGACCCGGAGGTGGCATACAGGATGGCTTTGGCCGAAGCGGGACTGATCTGCCCCGAAATTTGTCCCGATTCAGAGGCTTTTATAGCCGTTACAACAGGGTCCAGGACAAACCCTCCGGTAAGTGTCGGCTTAATGGAACGTGCCGCATCAAAGTCGAGCAGGATGATCGCATTGTCCTGTGCATCGATGGTGGTGTTGATTGCAACTTCCGTGCCTGATTGAGAGCCGCCTGCCAATTGCAGGTTGAGCGTGGCGCCGCCGGCCTCTATTTTGTTATCGTTGCCGAGCACCAGCCGCAATCCGGTATAGGTGCCGGCTGCAATGTCGGCTGATCCGATCACTTTAGCATTGCCGTTGGTCAAATCCAGGAGATCGACCATTATCGGCTTATCGTTGAGGGTGACCCACGTGTCGGCGGTACTTGAGTTTTTCACCTCAACCTTTTGAATATCGAGCTGAACCGAGGCATAGGCAGCAGGTGCATCGTGTAGCTTTATCTGCATATGACCTTCTGTAGATGAACTGTTATTAGTATCACAACCGGCAAATCCGACGGCGAATGACAAAAACAGTACCGATAAGTATTGCCCCGTTTTTTGGCGTATTAACCTGGTATTCCTGTTCATAAGTCGTCCTTTTTTGTCTTGTTACTAAATGAGCTGCGTCTGTTTTTCATATTCATTCAGGAACTTTCTCTGTTCCTGAATTCCACCCATAAAGTTTAGGTTCTGAAACAAAGAATGAATAATTGTGTGGTGAGTGCTAACTTATTGTGGTATAAGCAATTATGTAGTGGCTAATCGGTTACGGGAGATTTCTCACACGGTACTTTCGATGGCCTGAATCGCAGATGAGCATCTGCCTGAGGCCCATTTCGCCGAAGTGAGGACAAACATTTACACAAGAGAAGGAGGTTTTCAGGAACAGAGACGAACTGTTTTCTGCAAGGCGGTATTTACTTTCTTGATGAACATTTCCCCAGATGAAAATAAGTCCTTTACTGTCAATCGGTTTTGGTTATATTCAATGAAGATCATTTTCCTCAAAAACAGGTAATACCGGAACGTACGGAGGCCTGTTGGGTTTGTTAGTCAGGGATAACTGTTAACCAAATGATTATTGACATGTTTACAAAAAAGCTGTTTCTGTATTTCTATGCAACGGCCATGTTGCCGTTCATTCTTGCGAATTGCGGAAATCCGCAGGCTTCGGACCAGGATCATAAAGGATCGCTGCCGGCATCCGGGAAAATAGAAGTGCCTCCCGGTTTTCAGATATCGGTGATTGCAGATAATCTGGGTGAGGCGCGTCACGTCGCTGTCCGCGATAATGGGGATATCTATGTGTCTCTGCAACGCATGAAAAACGGGGGAGGTATTGTAGCCCTGCGCGACGGCAATGGTGACGGGAAGCCCGAGGTGATTAAATATTTTGGCGAAAGCGGGGGCACCGGCATTGCGATCCATGATGGATATCTGTACTTCGCTCCTGATACGGCCGTATGGCGATATAAACTAACCGGGAACCAGCTGGTGCCTGAGGGTCCGCCCGAACATATCGTCACCGGGCTGCCGTCGAGAGGGGATCATCATACCAAGTCAATTACTTTTGATGAGCAGGACAATATGTTCGTGGACATCGGAAGTCCGAGCAATGCCTGCCAGAAGCAGGACCGTGCGAAAGGCGTTCCGGGAATGGATCCGTGCCCTCAGCTTGAAACGCGCGCAGGCGTGTGGGAATTTAAGGCGGATCAAAAGAATCAGACTCTTGAAGATGCTCATCACTATGCCACGGGAATCCGGAACGGAGTGGCTATTGCATGGGATAACGCGGTTGACAAGTTATATGTAGTGCAGATGGGCCGGGACCAGTTATTCCAGCTCTGGCCGCAATATTATACGGCAGAACAAAGCGCCGTTCTCCCTGCCGAAGAATTTATGCTGGTTACCGACGGATCGAATTTCGGCTGGCCGTATGCCTATTATGACCAGATCCAGGGCAAGAATGTTCTGGCTCCCGAATATGGAGGCGATGGAAAGAAGGTAGGCCGCGCCTCCCAATATGATGATCCCATCATGGCGTTTCCGGGCCATTGGGCGCCTATGGACATATTATTTTATACCGGAAATCAGTTTCCCTCCAAGTATAAAAATGGTGCATTCATTGTATTTCATGGTTCATGGAACCGGGCGCCATTGCCTCAGGCTCCCGGAAGAGTTGTTTACGTTCCTTTCGACGGCAGCAAGCCTGCCTCAGACAAATGGGAAGACTTCGCCACCGGCTTTGCTGGGAAAGATACCCTGAGGAGCCCCGGCGGTGCCGAACACCGTCCGTCCGGACTGGCCCAGGGGCCCGATGGTTCTCTTTACATCACGGATGACGGACATGGGACTCTTTGGCGGGTGACCTATAAGGGAGAATAAATTAGCAGTACAATTCCGCTGAATCATCTGAACGTAACCGAGACCCCGGCAGCCCAGTGTCTGCCGGGCGCCGGTTCGAAATATTGTCCGTTTGTGGCATTGATTTGAACCGAACCGTTGTAGCGGCTGTTCAGCAGGTTGTATCCTTCGATATAAGGAACGAGGGTGATATCCCGGACCGGCTGCCACTTTTGAAGTCCCAGGCGCAGGTTCCAGACAAGAGAGGATCCGTTTTGCATTGTATTGGCATCATTCACAAAATAAGAAGACACCAGCTCTGCGTCGGTGGAGGCGGACCAGCCTTTCCCGCTATAACTGATCCTGACGCTCCCCCGGTTGAGAGGCAGGCCCGGAATGGAATTTCCACGGATGGGTGAGGACCCAGAATTAAATCCGGACAGGAAGACGGCCTTCAGATACTGCCACGTAAGAACGGCTTCCCATCGTGGAGCAGGTTTCCAGTCTGCCTGCGCTTCGATCCCCCAATGCCGGGTCTTTCCCTGGTTGTTATAGTATGTGCGTCCGTTGGTTCCCTGATAGGGTACGAGCATATCATGGACCCTCAGGCGAAAAAGAGCAATATCATAGGATAATTCTTTGGAAAGAAGATGATCTCCCCGGATCCCGGCTTCCCATTCTTCGATATGTTCCGGCTGAATATCAGGATTGAATCCGCGCCCGCCGCCCGGACGATTAACCAGTTCGGTGGTTGTGGGTGCCTCGAATGCCGTTCGGAAATCGGCGTAGATTTCACCGAAACCGGTGTGATATGCTGCTCCGACCGAAGGACTCCAGGCGTGAAATAATCGCCGCCCGGCCTGGCTCGTATGCCCGGCAAGAGGCTGCAGATAGTCGTCATTTTTAAAAAGCAGCCGGTCGTAGCGGATCCCGGCGCTTATGGTAAGGGATGAAAGCGTGATCGTCCCTTCACCGAAAAAAGCATGATTGATTACCCGTTCCATCTGGTCGATCGTCATTTCATCAGCCGGTGTGGGAGTGCCCCCACCCTGGTCCTGCCAGTTAAAACGATGATCCCGCTGCCATTTTCCCTCATAGCCGGCACCCCATTGAAAAGGTCCTGTCTGGTTTTCCAAAGCCAGCCTTGTTCCCCCTGCCAGCCGGTTGACACGAATCCATGCAAAAGGCAGCGGGTTGTTCAGATTGCGGAACAGGCCATAGAGAGTCGCCCGAAACCGTCCGGCGGAGGTCAGTTCCCGGAGCGTTCCCCCAAGCTGGCCCTGGTAGACCTGTTTCCCGGCGCCGGCATTTTCGTAACGAGGCTGTGCCTGCCGCGGATTTTCTTCTGCCTGTTCTTTTGTGAGGCTTCCCGGATGCTCCGCTTTGGGCATAGCTACAAAGGCGCCGTCAATCCCCAGCTTTCCCGTGGCCCCGAGTCTAAACTGATCCGCAAAGCCTGCCCGGAAGAGATGAACGGCGCTATAATTCCGAAAACCCTGCTCGCTGAGGTAAGAGCTGTAGAACTGGTACTTATGCGTGTGTGTATTGCCGGTAATCTGGAAGCCGGTTTTTGCCAATCCATAAGAACCGAACGTCTGTCGGATGCGGATTTCAGATGGCAGACGGCCTTTCGGCAGCGTCGACAGATAAAGGATCCCGCCGCTGCTGTTTCCCCAGAAAGCCGATGCCGGGCCACGAATCACATTGATCTGACGAATAAACGCGGGATCCACGATGCTCATCTCCGATTGCCCGTCGGCTGTGGTCAGGGATATGTTGTCGAGAAAAACCTGAATCCCGCGAACTCCGAATGCGGATCGCCAGCCGAGTCCCCGCAACGTGACGCGCTCACCCAGGGAGAAATCCCCCCGATTATTCACCCAAAGTCCCGGAATCGTGGTTGTGATACGATCAAAGCTGAGAGCAGGATCAGATTGTACTTCCAGGTTACTCCGCTCTACGTTTGTAAACGCGATGGGAGAAGTTTCACGCGTGAGTCCGAAAGGCGGGGCCGTGACGGTGATTTCATGCAACCTGACGTTCAGGCTGTCGTTCGTCTGCTGACCGTAAAGCGGATGAGTGTACAGGATACAGATAATCAGAGAGCCGGCAATCAGGAAAAAAGACGATTTCAGGATTTTGTATTGCATCATCATAAAGACAGCGGGGCGATCCCGATATTCATATACTTGCTGAAGCTGGTTTTGTGATTTTAGGATGATACATAATTTCACAGCCTGTTTCATTTTGTGTGAGAAGACCAGTGAAGGAGAGAAAATGTTATCCTGAACCCATATCCCCTTCTGGCGGTGCATATTGAATGGGGAAAACAAAACGGGGGTGACCCGATTATCGGGCGTATAATATGGCAATGGACGAGTTCAGGCATCTTTTACAATCGGTGTCTTTTAATTACGGGGTCCTTCGCCGCCGGGAAGATTATTGCTATAATAACGGCCTGAGGTGGGCGGACTCAGGATGACAGGTCAGCGAAGATGGATAGAGCAAAGTCCGTTCCCAAAATACCTCCTGATCGATGGTTGTATTGTTATTAACCATAAGCTGTTAGTAACGTACATGTAAAAAACCTGTTCAAAAGGAGCCTCCGAAATTTATATTATTGTTACTTTATCTGTCATGAAAAACCATTCCGTTCGTGTTCATCCCTCAAAAAATCATCTTCCCAAAGAGGAACAACTGGCGTGGAAGCTGGCACGTGTAGCCACTGATACGGCGCCGGTCGGCGAGGACGCTGCTGAAATGGCAATCAATCGGATTATTGATAATACGGCTGTCGCGGCTGCCTCCCTGAACCGGGCGCCGGTTGTGCATGCACGGGTGCAGGCACTGGCGCATGGGCGCGGGGATCACGGCGCCAACGTCATTGGGATGCCGCTCACTACCAGGGTACACGCAGAATGGGCCGCATGGGCCAACGGGGTAGCCGTCAGGGAACTGGACTTTCACGACACCTTTTTGGCCGCCGACTATGCGCATCCCGGCGATACAATTCCTCCTGTTATTGCTGTTGCCCAGCAGCTGCAAAAATCCGGCAGGGATATCCTTCGGGGAATCGTCGCCGCCTACGAGGTACAGGTTAACCTGGTAAAAGGCATCTGTCTGCATAAACATAAGATCGATCACCTGACCCACTTGTGCCCGGCTCAGGCGGCCGGGGTTTGTGCACTGCTTGGCCTCAACACGGAAACGACATACCAGGCTATCCAGCAGTCTGTTCACGTATCCGTTTCAACGCGCCAGTCGCGAAAAGGGGAGATTTCGAGTTGGAAAGCCTATGTTCCGGCACACGGAGGAAAGCTGGCTATCGAGGCGGTCGACAGGGCCATGCGGGGCGAAAAGAGCCCATCTCCGGTTTATGAAGGGGAAGATTCGCTGATCGCCTGGATTCTGGACGGCCCTGATGCAGAATACATTATTCCGCTTCCGGAGCCCGGGGAAGAAAAGCGGGCGATCCTTGAAACATACACCAAAGAACATTCGGCGGAATATCAGGCACAGGCGTTAATCGATCTGGCATTTCGTATGCGGGGAGAGATTGATGACCTCACCCAGATCGGTCATATTGTGATCGAAACCTCCCATCACACCCATAATGTCATCGGGACGGGCTCCAATGACCCCCAGAAATTTGATCCGGATGCCAGCCGGGAAACGCTTGATCATAGTATTATGTATATCTTTGCAGTGGCCCTGGAAGATGGCGCATGGCATCATGAACGTTCTTATGCCCATTCCCGGACGCATCGTCCCGAAACCGTTTCTTTATGGAAGAAGATTTCTACCAGAGAAGACCGGCGATGGACTGAGTTATATCACGCCGAAGATCCGGATAAGAAGGCATTCGGCGGAAAGGTAACCATTGTAATGAAAGACGGCAGAAAATTTACTGATGAACTGGAACGTGCCAATGCCCACCCGGGCGGGGAACGGCCTTTCGGACGAGCCCAATATCTCCGGAAGTTTGAAACGCTGACGGAGGGAATTCTCCCTGCCGGCGAACGACGCCGGTTCATCGATCTGGTCACCGGATTGTCTTCCTTGTCTGCCGATGAAATAATGGGATTGTCGGTACAGACCGACGAAAAATATTTAAAAGGGGCCAACTCTGACAAACAGGGGATATTTTGATGATTATGAACCCGACGTCCGCCTCTGATAAGAGGAAAAGCCTGCGAGAAGCTCTGAAAAGCGGCAGGCTGCTCCAGTTTCCGGGGGCGTATAACCCGCTTACCGCCCTGTTGATCGAGCAGGCCGGCTTCGACGGCGTATATATTTCGGGTGCTGTCATGTCCAACTCTATGGGATTGCCCGATATCGGGATGACCACCCTGACGGAGGTTTCCCAATCAGCTGGCGCCATCGCAAAAGTCACCCCGCTTCCTGCCATTGTGGATATCGATACCGGTTTCGGGGAAACGATGAACGTAGTCCGGACCATTGAAGAATTGATTCATCTGGGAATCGCGGGATGTCATCTGGAAGACCAGGTGCAGCCCAAACGGTGTGGCCATCTGGATAACAAGGAACTGGCTTCCGCCAAAGAGATGGTTCGCAAAGTGTCGGCAGCGGCCCGGGCCAAAACAGACGAGCAGTTTCTGCTGATTGCACGTACCGACGCACGTACGGGTGAAGGCCTGGAGAAGTCGATTGCCCGTGCACAGGCGTACGTGGATGCCGGAGCCGATATGATCTTCCCGGAAGCGTTACAGGACGAATCGGAATTCGAAGCCTTTCGCAAGGCAATATCAGTGCCTCTGCTGGCTAATATGACCGAATTCGGCAAATCCCCCCTGCTTAGCCGGACGCAGCTCGAAAATCTGGGATACAACCTGGTCATTTACCCGGTAACAACCCAGCGGCTGGCCATGAAAGCGGTGGAAGACGGTCTGAAAATCATAAAGGAAGAAGGCACCCAGCAATCACTGCTGGATCGCATGCAGACCCGGAAACGGCTCTATGAAGTGCTTCGTTATGAAGATTACAACCGGTACGATACGGGCATTTATAATTTTGCCCTGAAAGAAACGGATAAGAATAACTGAATTGATTCCCCTGTTATGAGTGAAACCATTCGCGCACCTAAAGGACTTGCGGGCGTTGTTGTCGATGATACGCGTATCTCCAAAGTAATGCCTGAAACCAACGCACTGGTCTATCGCGGATACCGCGTCCCTGAGCTTGCCGAGAAATGCCGTTTTGAGGAAGTGGCTTACCTGTTGTTGTTCGGAGAACTCCCCACGCATACCCAGCTGGAGGAATTCAGGGGGTATGGAGAGGAATATGGGAAACTTTCCCCGGGACTCTCCGGCATCATCGAAAAATTTCCCCGGAAGGCGCATCCTATGGATGTGGTGCGAACGGCTGTCAGTTTTATGGGAATGGAAGATCAAGGGAAAGAGCCTCATCCTCAAAAAACGTCACTTCGGCTGTTAATGGGGATACCTGTTATTGTTGCGAGCTGGTTTCGCCTCATACATGATAAAAATCCTGTAGATCCTGATCCGGATCTCGGGTTTTCCGAAAATTTCTTCCATATGTGCTTTGAAGAGGTTCCCCCGCGGGAAGTGGTCAAGGCGTTCGATGTATCCATGATTCTCTATGCTGAGCACAGTTTCAATGCCTCAAGTTTCACGACCCGCGTCATCACTTCGACGGGAAGCGATATGTACAGCGCCGTCACCGGGGGCATAGGAGCGCTTAAAGGTCCGCTTCACGGAGGGGCCAATGAAGCGGTCATGGCGATGCTTCAGGAAATCGGGGAACCCGAAAAGGCCGAATCGTGGCTTATGGATGCCCTGAGGCAAAAGAAGAAGATTATGGGCTTTGGCCATCGGGTGTATAAAAAAGGAGACTCCCGGGTCCCCACCATGAATACCTATATGCGGAAGATGGCAGATGTTGCAAATGGGCGAAAATGGCTGGAGATCGCCGATATTCTGGAAAAAACGATGATCCGGGAGAAAGGTATTTATCCCAACCTGGATTTTCCGGCCGGACCCGCTTACTATATGATGGGATTCGACATTAACTTTTTCACGCCGCTTTTTGTGATGAGCCGGATAACCGGCTGGTGCGCGCATATCATGGAACAACAGGAAGAAAACCGGATCATTCGTCCCCTGAGCAATTACACCGGACCCGGCGAACGAGATGTGCCGGCTATGGAAGAACGATAAATTCTAAAGGACAACTCCTAATCACCTTATTCAGAGCCTTCATCAAGCTGATTCAGCCGGTATTCCGACAGTGCAAAATTCAACGCGGAAACGGCACGCGCCGCTTCTTTTCGATCTTTCCGTTCGATCTTCAACTCGAGACTTCCCTGCTTGTTGCCGGGTATCTCGCTTAACGAATCCAGGTGATTGGTCTCGATAACCAGGCTGCCCGAAAAAAACCCCTTATCCAGCTTTATGTCCGCTATTTCGGAAAAAGGAATAGTGAAACGGCTGACATCCGATTTTACCACCCCTATGAAAGAATCCTGCTGCTGCAACTCCAGCACTATCTCCTTCTTATTGAAATGAAGGAGCCCCACGGCTTCCTTGAGTCCGTACTGAAGGTTTTCGATGGTTACGGGTAAACGGTAAGAATTGGATAGCATAGAAGGAACCTGTTACGTCTCAAATTATACGGCCGTATTTACTTATGTTAATAAGGTAGTTCTAAAAATAGTTTAAGGAAATTAAAAAAAGGATGTAAGGAACAGATGATCCGTGTATCTATTTAGTCAGACACGACTGATCACATCGAGAGAGACCTGCTTGAGTGCAGAATAGTCCTTCGCGGCCGGAGAATGATTTCCTCATTCTCCGGCCTCTTTCAAAGAAGGGTTATGGCTGCGTGCGGAGGGTTTATGAGGGTTTGGTATCTGTATATGAGAGATTCGATTTGGCTGATGATATATTTGATGCTCGGGCTTGGGCATGCGGGCTCCGCCTATGCCCAACATCAGATAGTATCAGATAATTTTTCAGATGGTGATTTACAGAGCGGGACATCCTGGGCCGGGGATTTGTCCGATTTCGCGACGTATGCCGATACCAGCGGGAATAATTGGCTGCAACTGCATGCATCAGGATCCGGAGAGACGGTTTTATATATGTCGTCATACGTGGCTTATGGAAGCTGGTCGTTTACAGTGAACCTCGATTTCGCTCCCTCTTCTTCGAACCGGATTCTATTCCAGCTTTTAAGCGACAGGCCGGATATTACCGACGGAGGGACGGGTTATGCTCTTGTTGCCGGAGAAAATGGCTCGTCCGACGTCTGGCGGTTGTTCCGGTATCGAAACGGAGAAAAAGACAAAGAGGTGTTATCCGGAACAACAAGTATTGCGGACGGCGGCATTTCCAAAGTGAAAATAACCAGAAAACAGAATGGAGACTGGATTCTGGCGGTCGGCAACAAAATGCAAGAAATTCCGGCCGCTGAGGCCGAAGGAAACGACAATACCGTTGTCGGCAGCCGCTATTCCGGATTTGTGATGCAATACACGGCTTCGCGGTCGGACGGATTTTACCTGGATGACGTATCCGTCAGCGCCGATCCCTCCGGACTCATGAACTATTCCATAGATTCGGCGGGCAGGCTTTTGCTGGGTTTTTCCCTCCCCGTTGATCCGGCATCGGTTGTACCCCGAAACATCGTTCTTGACGAGAATGACCATCCGGAAATCGCCAAAACGGATAGTGCCGGTGGAATTGTTCTTATTTTTCGTTCCAACATAACTCCCGGCCGGCACCTGCTCCGGATAGCAGGATTGAAGGATGTTTATGGATTCGATATTCCTGCGGCCGGACAAAAAATTCAATGGCCTTATCATGCTGAGAAGGGGGATATCGTCATCAATGAGTTTATGTATGATCCGCCTGTCTCACTGCCCGAATACGTGGAATTTTACAATACTTCCCAATATAATATTTCCCTTGCCGGCTGGACGATCAGCGATGCCTCAAGCCGATACCTCCTGCCCGAATCAGCGATGATCAAACCGGGGCATTACCTGGTACTCTCCCCGGATACCATTTTGCTCTACGACACATTTGGCTCCGGCAATTATCTGGAAATGAAAAACTGGCCCGTTCTGAATAATGGCGGCGATCAGATTCTCCTGCAAAATCCCTCATCGGAAACAATGGATTCGGTAGCTTATAATCCAAATTGGGGTGAAGATGGAATTTCACTGGAACGAAAATCCGTAAATGTTCCGGCGGGATTTGCATGGAACTGGTCTCCCTCACAAAACCCTGATGGCGGTACGCCCGGCAGAGAAAACAGCCTTTCCAAGGATGAAGAGGGCCCGAGGATTCTGTCTTTGAAAGTATCGGATAGCCGCCATATAAAGATGGCCTGGAGTTCGGATGTGCAGGATACGAGCGTCACAAATAAGGTGCATTACAAACTGAGTGATGGGATCGGGATTGCCACAGTTTCATCATCAAAATCTTCGGATTATCAGCTTTCGCTCAAGACGCCCCTGACTACCAGCCGAAAATACCGGCTTTCCATCCATGGTGTGACGGATTGGTACGGAAACAGAATGATACCGCTGGATACGACCATTACCTTTTACCGGATTGTGAATCCGGATTCCGGACAAGTGCTGATCACCGAGTTTATGTACGATCCTCCGGAGAATCTGCCTGAATATGTCGAGCTGTACAACCAGGGCCCGGATGCAGTCGATCTGAAAGGGTGGAAATTAGCCGATTCGAATAATCGTCCGGTTACGATTGCCGATTCCGAATGGATTCTGCCTCCGGATCATTATGTAGTATTAACAGCGAATGATTTTCCTGATTCAAAGATGGATGCCGGCGGCATGTTGCTGCTTCATTCCCGTTTCCCTTCATTAAATAATGGTGAAGACCAGATAAAAATGTATCGAAGCGACGGTGCATTGATGGATTCCGTTAGTTACAACAGTGATTATGGAGGAAAAGGAGTTGCCCTGGAGCGCCGGTCGCTCACGGTTCCTGCATGGGTTTCTTCAAACTGGGGAGATTCACCTGCACCGGCGAAAGGCACGCCGGGCCATGCCAATAAGGTCGGGCCTGATACGACCCCTCCCGAAATTGTCGGCTGGTCGGTAAATCATCAGGGAGACAGGATTGATTTGATCACCGACGAACCGGTTTCATCCGGTGCAGGCCATGAGGCTCGTTTCAGCTGCCTGCCTGCCATTTCCATCAGCCGGGTTTCTTTCCGCCGGGATGATATTTCACTGATGCTGAGTAAGCCGCTCGAACCCGGCCGGAACTATGCTCTTCGTGTAGAAGATCTCGTTGATTTTTTCGAAAACAGGGGGGATACAACGATCGATATCCCATTTACACCTGATCGGCAACCTCCTAAGCTTTTGTTTTGCGGATATAACGAAAAGAAGGATTCGGTAACGATGTTGTTTGATGAGAAGATAACGTCAATAGCCGGAGCCTCCCTATCCATCAACGGATCGGCAGTCGAAGGGTACCGCATCGATTCCTCCGACTCCACGAAGCTGATGCTGCCGGTGACATGGAAGCCATCTGCCGGTACCGACGATCAGCTGATGATAAAAGGGCCCGGAGACCGTTGGGGCAACCGGGTGAAGTCCGTTGTACAGCCTATTGTGCGTCCCTGGCACAACCAGCGGCTGATTATCAATGAAATCATGTATAAACCCATTGCCGATTCCCATGACCACCGGCCCGATCAGTGTGAATATGTGGAGTTATACAACGATTCCGGGGTAAGCCTCGATCTCCGGGGTGATTTCCTGCATACGAAGCCCAATGAAAACGGCGCATTTTCCAGGCTCCGTCCGGTGAATTCGGAGCAGTCATGGATCGCTTCTCATGGGTATGCCGTTTTCTATGCGGATACAAACAGAACCTTTCGTCGATCACGCTTATATCGGTTTTTTAAACCTGACAGCGACAAGGCGCATTTTTGCCGGATTGATGCTCTTGACCTGGGCTT
>CAZNHE010000040.1:0-8760 GCA_964572735.1 uncultured Chitinophagales bacterium
TCCGCCGTGAGATCCAGTGCAGTCAGCCTGGTAAACATGTTCATAAGGCATTTACTCCCCGAATATCCATACGAAGAACCTTTTTCACGCAGGCCGATAGATCCCGCCTCTGAGGAGATATTGATAATTTTGGGCTGATGGCCCTTCCGGATCAATTCGTGCAGTTCTCCTATGAGTATCATAGGACCTACCGCGTTGGCCCGGATCATTTCCAACAGGATTTCATCATCGAGATGATTGAGCTGCGTGAGTGCTTCCTTCTGGGATTCATCTATCCCACGTGTACCCATGCCTGCGTTATTGATCAGCAGGTCAATTTTAGAAACCAGGTTGGCGGCCGTATGCCCGGCTGCTTTAATCGTTTCCCGTTTAGACAGGTCCAGTGGAATCAGGTGCAATTGATCGGGATAGCGGTTGTTCAGCTTCTGCAGCGCAGTTGCGTTTACCGGGTTACGGCAGGCCGCCAGGATAGTATGTCCCTCTTCCAGATATTGTTTCGTGAATTCATAGCCCAGCCCCCGATTCGTGCCGGTAATAAAAATATCCATTTTCCCCAGTCGTTTATAAATATCAAGTGCTTTGAATGAAGCGGGCCGGGATTCATCCTTCCCGATCCGCGGGTTATATAAGAAAGAGATCAGGTACGCCGCCGCCCGGTGTCTTTATGGGGCCCGGAATATTGCGAAGCATCGCGGATTCTTTTGATTATTATATAACCATTGCCTACTCTTGGGAAGGTACGGAAACCGGGAATTTTTTTCCGGAAGAATCCTTTGGACGGGATAAAAGTCTTCTCTCTTATTGTCAAAGAGAACCATCGGCAATGGCATTTGAATTGTCCGTCTGCATCTGAGGTACGATTCTTCGGAAAAGTAAGTCCGATCTGTAAGGAACAGCCGGCCGGCGTATCGTTATATAATAAAAGCCTTTGGAAGATCCGGAATTTTGCCCGGCGCCAGGGTCTGAATACATCCGGACTCCTTTTCACTGGTATTATATCAGGGATTTTTCAGATGTATGACATACAGAGGCAGGGCAGATGAACGGCTTTGCAAAAGCTTTAATAAAGTAATCTAACAGCAAACAAAACAGGATAGCGCATGAGTTCATTAAATAAAGCCATAATCATTGGACACCTGGGAGCCGACCCGGAGGTGAAGTATACTGCTTCTAATACCGCGGTTGCCAATTTGCGTGTTGCCACCAACGAACGGTACCGCAATAACAACGGTGAATGGCAGGAAACCACCGAATGGCACCGCATAGTGGCATGGAGCAAGCTGGCGGAGTATGTGCAGCAGTACATCAAAAAGGGAACCCAGGTTTATATCGAAGGCCCTATCCAGACACGAAGCTGGGAAGATCAGCAGGGGCAGAAACGCTATATCACTGAAATCAAGGCTCTCACGATTAAGATTCTGGATTCTCGCAGTGATGGGAATTCGGCCGATACATCTGCCCGCCAGGTGCAGGACACCCCTGCCAAAGGAGCCGGCCGTCCCGTTAATATTGCCGATAATTCCGGCGGGAATGATGATGAGATGTTTGATGACGACCTCCCGTTTTGATCCCTGTCTTTTCCGGGAAATCGTCGGGTGATGAAGCGTATCCGTCTTCCTGTGCAGGGCAGGTACGGGAAGAACGGCGCGTTCCGGAAGATCCCGGAGAAGGACAAAGATAAAAGATATCAGAGCTGGTGCAAAAGCCGATAAATCGTAATTTTGGCTATTTGTACCGGCTATGTATATTTTAGTTAACAACATCCTGCGTTAAACGATTACCAACAACTTCTTTTGATTGATCAGTCATACTGTTTATTGTTGCTCCAGACCTCCGGCGGCGGGCCGGATTCTGCTTCGCTGATCATTGTCATCGTTGAACTGGTGATCATGGGGCTGGGGCTGTTCTTCTCCGGGATCTTTTCAAGTGCGGAAGTTGCTTTCTTTTCCCTTGCCCATCATGATTATCAGGATGAATTCAGTGCGGGAAGCCGTTCGCTCAGGCATCTGAATACGATGCTTGAACACCCGCGGCGGCTGCTTACCACCATCCTGGTAGGAAATACATTTGCCAACATCGTTACGTCGGTGGTTGCCGCTTTGCTGACCGGGAGGCTGGCGGCGAACCTGGGTGCTCCGCGAATCGTCGTTTTCATAGTGGAAGTGGTGATCCTGACCTTCGCCATTGTCATTCTCAGTGAAATCACGCCCAAGATCATTGCCTTTAAAAATCCGGTCCGTATGGCAAAACGTCTCAATGGGTTTATTTATGTCTGCTACCTCATCCTGACTCCGCTGTCGCGTACCCTGGCTGTCAGTACCGGAAGCCTGGAGAAGCACCTGCCCAAATCGGTAAACCGGATTTCTTCTCACGATATACGGCATATCGCCGAGGTAGGGGAGAAGCAGGGTTCCCTGAAGGAGGACGAGCGGGAGATTATCGAAAATGTGATTGAGTTCGGCAATACCTCGGTGGTCGAGATCATGACTTCGCGGGTCAACATTGTTGCAGTGTCTGCCGATGACTCACTGGGTGAGGTCGTGGCACGCATCCGGGAGAAAAGCCTCTCGCGCCTCCCGCTCTTTGAGAACGACCTGGATAATATCATAGGGATTATCTATGCCAAAGACCTGCTGCCGCACCTGGGAGGTGAGATGGACAAGACAATCATCAACTGGAAGACGATCGCGCGCAGGGCGATTTTTGTTCCTGTCTCCAAAAAGCTTGATGATCTTCTTGAGGATTTCCAGCGGGAAAAGATGCACATGGCTATCGTTGTCGACGAATATGGAGGAACGGAAGGGCTGGTAACGCTGGATGACGTGCTTTCCGAGATTATCGGGGACATCAACGACGAACATTCGGAAACCGAGCAGCTTTACACCCGCTTGCGCGCAGATACATATATTTTTGATGCCAAGATCGACCTGGATGATATGGCTGAAATCCTGGATAAAGAACTGACCACGGAAGAGGATGAATATGAAACACTCGGCGGGTTGATTTATCATCTGACGGAACATATCCCGGAACCGGGCGAAACGGTTCGTTTTAAGGATTTGGAGCTTACAGTCCACACGATTGAGAATAACCGCGTCCGTAAAGTGAAAATACGGGTGATTCCCCCTGAGGAATCTTCTGAAAACCCCGCGGTGAATATTAAAGATCATTCTTCCTGAAATCCTCTCCCGGAAAATTCCTACCTTAAGCTGCTTAGCCACAACCGTGACTGACAAGACCGACAGGATCGATAATTCAGGAATAAAAAGTTTATGATTGAACGCTATTCACGCAAAGAAATGGCCGGTATATGGTCTGAAGAGAATCAATTCCAGGCATGGCTGGATGTCGAGTTGGCCGCCTGTGAGGCCTGGAGTAAGCTGAATGTGATTCCGGCGGATGACGTGAAGAAACTTTACGAGAACGCACGTTTTAGTGTCGATCGTATCCATGAAATAGAGCAGCAGACGCGGCACGATGTAGTTGCCTTTACCCGCGCTGTCTCCGAGAGCCTGGGTGAGGAGAAGAAATGGGTCCATTATGGCCTGACTTCCACGGATGTGGTCGACACAGCGTGGGGATACCGCCTGAAGCAGGCGAATCTCATCCTTCACGAGGGGGTTCGGCGGATGCTCAATGTACTGGCGGAAAAGGCGCGTAAACATAAGCTTACGGTGATGATGGGTCGTACTCATGGTGTGCACGCCGAACCCACGACGTTTGGATTGAAATGTGCTTTATGGTATGCGGAGATGAAACGCAATCAGGAGCGTTTCGTCAAAGCAGCCGGCGATGTGGAGTTTGGGAAAATGTCGGGCGCGGTGGGCACCTTCGCCAATATCCCTCCTGAAATAGAGGAGTTTGTGTGCCGGAAGCTGGGGCTTCAGCCTGCACCGATAGCTACTCAGACCCTGCAGCGCGACCGGCATGCATGGTATATGGCTACGCTGGCCCTCATCGGGTCGACACTCGAAAAAATGGCTGTGGAGATCCGGCACCTGCAAAAGACCGAGACGCGTGAGGCGGAGGAGAAGTTTTATGAAGGGCAGAAGGGATCGTCGGCGATGCCTCATAAGCGAAATCCGGTAGGCTCGGAAAATATCACCGGCTGTGCACGGGTGCTTCGGGGCTACATGGTAACGGCTTATGAGAACATTCCTTTGTGGCACGAACGGGATATTTCCCACTCGGCGGCAGAGCGAATCATCCTGCCCGACGCTACCATCTTACTGGATTACATGCTGAACCGCTTTGCCAATATCATGGAGAACCTGGTGGTTTTCGCCGACCAGATGCAGGCGAATATCCAAAAAACTTTCGGACTGGTATTCTCCCAGCGATTGCTGCTCAAATTGATTGATAAAGGACTATCGAGGGAGAAGGCGTACGATACAGTGCAGCCCCTGGCGATGAAGGCCTGGAGCGAACAGCGTTCATTCCGCGAACTCGTCGAAGCAGAGCCGCAAATCACCCGCTGCCTCTCCGGGAAAGAGATAGAAGACGCCTTCGACGTGGGACATCACGTCCGGTATGTGGACACCCTGTTTAAACGCGTGGGTCTGGAATAGCAGGTCGCAGACCGAAAGTTGTCGTGCAGAAGTTTATCAGTATGTGAACACGGTTGAGGAGTCGATAATCATAAGCCGTTCGGTCAGCCCATGACCCGCAATTGACAACCTATTCATAACGCAGGGCATCAATCGGGTTCAGATCCGAGGCTTTGCGTGCGGGATACCATCCGAAAAAGATTCCTACGATGGCTGCAAAAAGGAATGAAAGGACGATCGAATCGATAGTTACCTCCACCGGCCAGTTCATCCCCCTCCCGACAACATAGGTGCTCAGCAAGCCGATGGCCACGCCGATAATCCCACCCAGCAAACTCAGAATTACCGCTTCAATGAGAAACTGAAGCAACACATCGCGCCCTCTGGCTCCGATAGCCAGGCGAATGCCGATCTCCCGCGTTCGTTCCGTCACAGAAACCAACATGATGTTCATGATGCCGATGCCGCCTACCAGCAGGGAAATACTTGCAATGCTGGCGAGAAGCAGCGTGAGCACACTCGATGTTTCATTTGCCGTCTGTTCAAATTGAAGCTGGGTCCGGACCGTAAAACTGGGTGGAGAACCGGGAGGCGTTTTGTGCCGCTGGCTCAGTACGGCCCCGATTTCCCCGATAGCGGCGTTCATATCGGTTGAATTTTGCGAGGAGGCTAATATTTGCCGGATGTAGCTCATTGAGACCATTCGCTTATAGACGGTAGAAAAAGGAGCTATGATGATATCATCATTATCACGTCCCCAACTGGTTTGCCCTTGTTTTGCAAGAATCCCCAGAATCCGGAACGGGATTTTGTTGATGCGGATGTACTTCCCCACAGGATCGGCATTCTCCCCGAAAAGATGATCCACAACCGTCTGGCCCAGTATGCACACCTTGGCTGCCCGGCGTTCATCCGGCTCCGTGAAATAAAATCCGTCAGTAACTTCCTGATTGCGTATGGCAAAATATTCGGGATAAACTCCCATGACCTGGGTTTGCCAGTTCTGATTCCCATAGATGGCCTGCCCGCCGGTGTTGACGACGGGTGTCACATATTTCACATCGGGGCATTGGGCGGCAAGTGCGTCGGCATCATCCTGTGTGAGCATCTGGGCTTCTCCGGCCGCGGTCGATACCCCGCCATGGCGGATTGCTGAAGCAAACACAATGATGACGTTGGTGCCCAGCTTCGCGATCTGTTCCTGTATACTGCGGCGGGAGCCCTCACCAATGGCCAGCATCGTAATTACCGATCCCACACCGATAATGATGCCCAGCATCGTCAGGAATGTGCGCATCTTATTCTTGCTCATTGAGCGAAGTGCGATTCTAAACAAATTTTCCCATTTCATGGCTTTCAGCTTCTAAGGAGCATTGTTGTCATACTAACGTAATTTTGCGGTTTCCGACCGCGTATTGATCTGCTATGAGGCCGTCTTTAAATACCACGTTTTGTTTTGCATACTGCGCAATATCCGCCTCATGCGTAACGAGAATAACTGTTATTCCCTGTTCATTAAGCCTCTGAAAAATCTCCATGACTTCATAGCTGGTCCGGCTGTCGAGGTTGCCTGTCGGCTCATCGGCCATGATTACTTTGGGCTCATTGACAAGCGCGCGTGCAATAGCTACCCGCTGTTGCTGTCCGCCCGACAATTGATTGGGCATATGGCTGGCACGGTCTTCCAGTCCCACGGCTTCCAATGCTTCCATAGATCGTTCCCGTATCTGTTTGTTATCCGTGTGTGGATTGTACAGCAGCGGGAGCTCTACATTTTCCAGGGCTGAAGTTCGGGAAAGAAGGTTAAATGCCTGAAACACAAAACCGATCTTCTGATTCCTCAGGCGTGCCAGTTCGTCCTTTTTCAGAGTTCCGACGTCGATTCCATCCAGATAATAGTGGCCGGTGGTGGGTACATCCAGACATCCCAGAATATTCATAAAGGTCGATTTCCCGCCGCCACTGGCACCCATGATCGCCAGGAACTCCCCGGTTTCCACAGTAAGATTGACTCCCCGCAGAGCAGGAACCTCGACCTCGCCCATTTTATAGATTTTCGTGAGATCCCGGGCGATGATGATGTTTGAAGGTTCCATGATTATCTCCTTCCAAATGGGCTTCTGGGAGCACTGCTGCCTGAAGATCTGATTGTTCCCATCACGACCAGATCACCTGCGTGGATGCCATCGCCGGAAACTTCGGTGTAGGTGCCGTCCGACAATCCGAGGGTCACCTTTTTTGGAATGATCCGGTCACCGGCTTTTATCCACAGGGTGCCCTTGCTTCCCGGTACGTCAACCGGACGCTCCATCAGGTACGCCGGTTTTCCTGTGGCTTCGGCTCCTGTCCCACTTCCCCGCGGATGCCTGCCCGTCGAACCGGAGGTGCTTTTCAGTCCGGCCAGATATCCCGACGGCGGCCGGAAAGAAAGGGCAATTGCAGGGACTTTCAGCACATCCTTATCTTCCTGAACGTGGACTGTCAGGTTAGCCGTCATCCCCGGCATCAGTTTAAGCTGGGGATTTTGTACGTTAATGATTACCGTGTAGGTGACGACATCGCTGGTCGTCACCGGTTGCAGGCGTATTTGCGACACCTCTCCGGTAAACGTCTCGTCGGGGAACGCATCGACGTTGAAGGTTACCTGCTGTCCGCGCTTTATCTGGCCGATGTCGGCCTCGTCGACAGAGGCGCTTATTTGCATAGAGTGAAGATCCGTGGCGATAGAAAATAACTGCGGAGTGTTGAAACTGGCCGCAACCGTCTGGCCCACATCAACATCGCGGGACAATACGATTCCATCAATGGGTGCCCGGATAGTGGCGTAACCCAGGTTGATGTGTGCCCGCTGGAGCTGTGTTCTGGAAGATTGCAGGGTATTTTTTGCAACTATATAGGCCACGGAGTCCTGGTCATAATCGGACTCTGCGGCTAATTGCCGCTTGTAGAGTTTCGCCGCCCGCTGGAATGTCAGCCGGGCCTGGAGGAGCTGCGCGCTTGCATTCCGTTCCTCCGCTTCCGCCTGCTGGACCGCCTGGTACAATGCCGTGGTATCAAGAACGGCAAGAATCATCCCTTTCCTGACATGAGAGTTGAAGTCCACATAAATATGCGAAATAGTCCCTGAAACCTGCGTACCGACATTTACCGTCGTATCAGGCATCATGGTACCGGTGGCATCGATCACAATGCTGAGGTCTCCCCGTTCAATCGGCCTGGTTCTCCACTCATATTCGGATTTATCGGCCCGATTGAAGTAGTAAAAGCCGCATGCAATCAGGATGATAAGAATCCCGATCGTAATAGCAATCTTTTTATTCATTTAGATAAGTTCCCGGAACAAAGTAAAGTTACAGGTTTCCCGCCGGCCCCGGTCAAATGATGCCGACGGGTTTTTTTTATTACAGAAAGAAGAATCTTCCTGATGTACAACATGACTATATAACGCAATAGCTATGTAAAAAACGCTTTACAAGCCTCCGAATGACGTTAAAAATTATTACGCGATTTGCCTTTGCCCCAACCGATTCGGAGGCGCTCCTTTCCTCTGCTCTTATCCGCGGCCGGGTATTCATATTTTCGAACGGCTGCCGGCCGGATCCGGCGATGAATTTTCTGCCGGCCTTTATCTCTTGTTCTTTTCCACCCATTCAGGCAATCTCGATCGATCGATCTTCCCGGTGCGGGTGTAAGGGAGGCTGTCGGCGACAATAATCTCTTTGGGAATCTGGTACCGCCTGAGCCGGAGAGAAAGATGTTCGGAGAGATCAGGAAAATCCGAACGTTGATCTCTTCGGACGATAAGCGCAGCCACACGCTGCCCCCATTCATCGTCCGGAATTCCGAACACTGCTGCCTCCAGCACATCCGGATGTTCACACAATGCCTGTTCCACCTCAACAGGGTTTACATTTTCACCCCCTGTAACAATCCGGTCGGTTCTCCTCATCAGGATTTTGAGCTCACCGTTTTTCGTGATCAGAGCATAATCTCCGCTGGAAAACCAGCCGTTTTCGTCGAAATGAAGGTCATTCCCGTCCGGATCAAGATAGCCGTCAAAGACCTGCGGCCCTTTCAGCCACAGGAGGCCTTCCTGTCCGGGAGGCATTGTTTTTCCACCATCATCCCGTATTTGCATCTGGTTCGGGGGAAACAGGGTTCCCGCAGTCAGGTCAGCAGGCTCATTGGCGGGACCATGTGCCGGATGATAGAT
>CAZNHE010000040.1:8860-24651 GCA_964572735.1 uncultured Chitinophagales bacterium
GCCTGTTTCACGGGCATCGTTTTTTTCGGGAATGAAGATACCCGATCCGTATAGCAAACTCCGGATGATGATTGAGACTCCCCCGACATGATGAAGAGGCAGGCTCAAAAGCCAGAGCTCACCAGGCGACGGACAAAAATTTGAGGCTGATCCTTCCGCTCCCCACAGAAACTGGCGGCGTTTCAGCGGGACAATTTTGGAGGGACCTGAGGTGCCGGAGGTTTGAAAATAGCCGAATATCTTTTCAGGATGAGAGTAGTAATTGTCTGCGAAGCCCGATTTCGGGGAGATTTCTTCCGGATCGGGAAGATGATAATGAGGCACGGCGGTATGGTCCGGAGGGAAATCCACTCTGCGATCGCTGAAAATGGCGTCAGGTTTGAGCGTTGAAATAAGATGCTGCAGTTCTCCTTTACGGATAGTGGGAGCAAATGGGATGACCGGGACTTCAAGCAGCCAGCAGGAAGCCAGGGTCAGCACGACAACATCAGTGAGATGAGCTCCAAGGGCGATTTTCAAGGGCCGGTCGGGGGGGAGGCATTCCTGCAGCCGCAGAGAGTAAGCCCACAGGTCGCGATAAGAATAGACGCGTCCGGCACTGACCAGGAAGGGTGCCGTCGGGTCGACTCGATTTCGGATAAAACGAAAGTCGCCGTTCATGTCCGGTCAGAGCTGCTTCAACGCTTGTTCGTCGAAATCAAAATCGGGATTAATATCCAGGCCGGGATTTTCCCGCAGATAAAAATAACCATCGCGGATATATTGAGTGTCGTCAATGAAATCCCTGGCAAGAATACCTCCTGTTGCGAGTCCGTGGGCAAAACGGGTGCTGCCCAGTGCTGCCGCGAGATGAGCTGTAGCTACCCGTCCTATTCCCGCTTCAAGAGAGCTGGTAAATACCAGTTCGATACCATGATTCCGTGCAATCTCTGCAATCCGGAACAATTCGTCGAAGCTGCCGATCAGCATGGGTTTTATAACCAGCAGATCGGCTGCATTGTTCTCGATCAGCTTCTCGATAGCTTCGACTGAACGAGCCGCTTCATCGGCGGCAATGGGAATAGAACTGCGCATACAGAGTTCGTTGCGCATCAGCATATCCACCACTTTAATAGGCTGTTCGCAATATTCGAGATTCAGGGGTTCCAGAGCCAGCAGGTTGTTGACGGCCTCATCTACTGTCCATGCCTGATTCGCATCAAGACGCAGGTGGGCGTCCGGAAATTCATCCTTCAATCGGTTCAGGATATATTTCGTACGTTCAAAATCGTCATTGCCTTTCACTTTCAGCGTGCGAAATCCCCGGTTCCAATATTCACGTGCCTCGAGGAGCATTTTCTCCGGCTCCGCCTCCCGGATAAGGGCGTTTATCTTGATGCTGGGCGGGCTTAATTTGTTCAGGTAGCGGCAGAGAGGAAGTTTCTGATGTTTGGAGAGCCGGTCGAATAAAAAGGTATCGAGGCCAAACCGCAGGCTTGGGGGCAGGCTGAGCGATGCTGCAAACGCATTCCAGGTTTCATACCCGTTGTCCTGCATGAAGTAGCGGTCGATGATCTCGTGTTTTTCAAGGATATACTGTTCGATCTGGTCAATGGTTTCGATGGAGAACCCCGGCAGAGGCGCTGTTTCCCCGTATACCGAGAAGGCCATATAGTCGCAGGTAAACAGCAATCCTTCCCGGTGACCTCCCGCACCTTCAGGATTTCCGGCCGGCTGTGAGAGAGGGAGTTTATAACGGAATATTTTCATAGAAAGAAAGTTGCTGCCCATTCACGAGAAGATCAGACCCAGGCTGAAGAGTACGCCAAAAATAACCAGAAATTGGGCAGTATGAACTAACGTTTTATTTAGAATCCTCTTATCCTCCGTCTGCCATACCGTCTGTAATAAGCGAATGGCCAGGGGGATGGACAAAAGAGGAAGAAAGATAAGCACTCCGAAATGGTCTCTCACGAACAGATGGGGAGGGATGGCGAAACTAAGCAAAAGCATGATCAGGTATTCCCATCGCAACGCATCCTCTCCGAAAATAACCCCCAGCGTCTTTTTCCCGGCCGGGCGGTCCGTCTCAATATCACGAAGATTGTTGATTACAAGGATGTTCACCGAGAGCGCTCCCGCGGGAATCGATGCCCAGAATGCCAGGGATGACCAATGCAGCGCGTTCACGTAGAAAGTGCCCATCACGGCTGCGATTCCGAAAAAAAGGAATACAAATAAATCCCCCAGGCCGTTGTATCCCAGAGGAAAGGGCCCGCCGGTATATAGGATGCCGAAAATAAGAGAAAGGCAGCCGATAATGAGGATTACCCCTCCTGCGTGCCACACCAGTACCAGGCCGGTCAGGAAGGCAGCTCCCATTGTGAGAAAGGTTGCCGAGATCATCCGGCGGGGAGTGATCAATCCGCTTGAAGTGGCGCGGGTGAAGCCTACCCTGACTTCATTATCCGCCCCGTTTCGTGCATCGAAATAGTCGTTGGCAAAGTTGGTCCCGATTTGAATGAGAAGGGCGCAAACAAGTGTAATCCCCGACATCAGCGGATTAAATACGTGTTCCCGTAATGCCAGGGCTATCCCTATCAGTACCGGGATGATGGCTGCGGGCAGTGTTCTGAGCCGGGCCGCTTCAATCCAGATTTTTAGCATCAGATCGCATTTCGTATGGAACGTGGAAGATCATGGTCATGGGGTAATCTTCAGATGGTAAGGTACTATAAATGAGAAAAACGGACAATTTACAGCACATTGCATCAACCGGCAAAAAAGAATGAGGGATAGTTGCCGGTACATGACTGATAATGAGTGTTCTATGTCAGGGAAATTTTTGGTCGGAATGAAAATGCCAGAAACAAAAATGATTCTTAATTAGTTAGCATTTATTGCAATGGTCGAAAAATAATATGATATTCGTTTGGCAAATGACATAATAAATAGTATTATTGGCAGTGTTCAACCTAAAAAACTAAATCACCGTTATGAGTAAAATTTATCCCCGCTACGACAGCCTTGCCGCGGTAAAGGAGTATAAAGTCGGAAAAAACGGCATTGGCAGCTTATCCCCTGAGAATATCACCAGGATTTTTGGAGAAAATGCTCTTCAGCTGGATACGTTAAAAGAGCGTCTGCCTAAAACGATTTGGAGGGAACTGGAGAAGACATTAAAGGGTAATGAAGAATTGCACATTGAGGTCGCCGATGCAGTAGCCATCGTCATGAAGGAATGGGCGATGGAGCGCGGGGCAACTCATTATACCCATTGGTTTCAGCCCCTGACCGGATCTACTGCGGAAAAACACGACAGCTTTATTACTCCGAATAAGGGCGGTGGAGCCGTGGCCGAATTTTCGGGGAAGGATCTTATCCAGGGAGAACCCGATGCGTCGAGCTTTCCAAGCGGAGGGCTTCGTGCCACTTTCGAGGCCCGCGGCTACACGGCGTGGGATCCGACGTCGCCCGCATTCATTCTGGAAAATGAAAATGGAGCCGTCTTGTGTATTCCCACCGCTTTTGCCTCCTGGACGGGTGAAGCGCTCGATCATAAAACGCCGCTGCTTCGTTCCGTCACGGCTTTGAGCAACAGCGGACTGCGGGTGCTGCGCCTTTTCGGCGATATGGATGTGAAGGGGGTCAACTCAACAGTCGGTTTTGAGCAGGAATATTTTCTGATCGACCAGGAATTCTATTACCATCGTCCGGATCTTGTAACAACAGACCGGACGTTGTTCGGAGCCAGGCCTCCCCGCGGCCAGGAACTGGAAGACCATTATTTCGGCAATATCCCTGAACGGGTTCTGGCTTATATGCTGGAAGTGGAACGCGAATTATACCGCCTCGGGGTACCTATTAAGACGCGACACAATGAAGTGGCGCCCGGCCAGTATGAGATTGCCCCGATCTTCGAAAAGAGCAATGTTGCCGCCGATCATCAGCAGCTGACGATGTCGACCATGAAACGGGTTGCCCGGAAGTATGGAATGGTGTGCATATTGCACGAGAAACCTTTTGCCGGGATAAACGGAAGCGGAAAGCATACAAACTGGTCGATTGCCACAGACACGGGAAAAAACCTGCTGAATCCGGGCAAGGATCCTCATTCCAATAAATTGTTCCTCTTCTTTTGCACTGCGGTTGTCAAAGCGGTCTACAAACATCAGGATTTGCTCCGGGTATCAATTGCCACGCCGGGCAATGACCACCGGCTGGGCGCCAACGAAGCACCGCCTGCCATCATCTCCATCTTCGTCGGAGATCAGCTCCAGGATATCTTTGACCAGTTAAAAGAGGGGAAGGCCACGACCTCCAGAAACGACGGCATCATGGGACTTGGCACGCCGATCCTGCCTAATATTCCGAAACATGCCGGTGACCGGAACCGTACTTCACCGTTTGCCTTTACGGGAAACAAATTTGAGTTTCGTGCCGTCGGCAGCGGTCAATCGGTTTCTTTCCCTGTTGTAGTGCTTAACACGATCATGGCCGAGGCACTTGATACAATGGCCGACGAACTCGAAGAGAAGGTGAGGGGCGGCCAGGAGTTTGACCAGGCATTGAATGAAGTGATTACCGGTACGCTGAGAAGTTCGGATAAGGTCATCTTCAATGGTGATAATTACTCGGATGAATGGAAGCAGGAAGCTGCCAGGCGGGGGCTTTTGAATCTCCCGATGACTCTCGACGCCACACCGGCTCTGGAGCAGGAGGAAAATATCGCCTTGTTCGAAAAATATAAGATCCTCAATACACGTGAGATAGCCTCCCGCCTTGAAATAATACTGGATCAGTATTTCAAGACAATCAACATTGAGGCGGAAACCACCCAGACCATTGCCAGCACGATGATCATTCCCGGTGCCATTCGTTATCTGAATGAACTGAATGCCGCTGCAGATCGTGGAAATCAGCTAAAGCTGGATATGAACGGCACGGTTCAGATCATTAAAAAGGTAAATGAAGCGGTGAATCAGCTGACCAAAGCTTTGGAAAAGCTGGAGAATGTGAATGCCGACCTTGGCGGCGACACGGTGAGGGAAAAGGCCTGTCATATGGCTGAAAATGTGATTCCGGCCATGAATCGGGTACGGGAGATCGCCGACAGGCTGGAACGGCTCGTAGCCGATGATTACTGGCCGCTGCCTACATATCGTGAAATGCTTTTCCTGAAGTAGCCGAAAGCCGAAAGTTGCGGGTCACCGGCTGAGAAGAGCAATCCGCGGACGAGAGACCGGCATGCTATTCCACATAAACCGTCCTTCCACCTGCCGCTGTCAGGTATTGCCTCGCAGCGGCAGGGTAAGGGTCATTGCCGTACCGGATTCCGGCCCCGGCTGCCATGTTATGGATGCAGAAATGGTATTGGCGCGATAAATCATGTTCATAAGTCCATGCCCGCCTTTATCCTTGCGCTTTTTGATGTTGTGGATAGCTTCCTCGAAAGAAAAGCCGGTGCCGTTGTCCTCCAGGGTGAAGGTAAGCGAGTGAGTGTTCTTGCAAATATGCAATTTGACGAATGAGGGACGGCCATGCTCGATAGCGTTGCTGATGGCCTCCTGCATGATGCGGTAAATAGTGATACGCGCGAACTGATTCAGGCCGGTGGAAGGGACGTCGGACTCTACGGAATACCGGATCGGATAATCCGCCGAGCCAACCTGCTTGTTCAGCACGCTCTCCAACGCTTCGGTCAGGCTGAAGAAATCAAGTGATGCGGGTTTAATATCATCCATAATCGAGCGGATCTCCTGGCCGAGCTGATCCATCTCCGGCAATAAACCCTCAATCTCACTGACAAAGCTTCCGTTTTGATGGAATTCAGACTGTCGGGTGTGCCGCAGCCCCACCTGTGTGGATCTCATGATACGACTTAAGGTACCAAGTATCCGGTCATGTAAGTCCATGGCAATGCGGTTCCGTTCTTCTTCGATGCCCTGGGCAAAAGCCCGCGACACCGCCTGCTCCAGTTCACCCCGCCGTTTCTCTATCTCGATCTCTTTTTCCTTGGTCTTCAGTTCAAGCTCACGTTCTTTCTCTCTCATTTTGGCCTCTGAAGCCACCCGGCGCAGGTATTCCTGCTCGGCCTGAACCCTGAACTGTTCATTGCGGAATCGCTGCTGTTCTTTCTTCCTCGTCTGCCGTTTCTGCCATGAGATGAAGCCGTAGAGACACCCGAAAATCAGCATGACGTAAATCCCGTAAGCCTGTTCGGTGAGATAAAAAGGAGGTGGAATGACCAGACTATACCTGGCAGCCCTGCTGCTCCATACTCCTGCAGGATTGCGGGCCATCACCTCAAAGGTGTAGCTGCCGTAGGGCAGGTTGGTGTAGAAAGCTGCATGTTGTGTTCCGGCGGCAACCCAGGCGGGATCATACCCGGTGAGGCGGAACCTGTAATGTATTTTCCCGGCGGCGGCCAGATTGGGGGATGTATAGTGAAATCCCAGATTATGTAACCCGGCCCGAAGAGTATCTGCATGTTGGGGAAGCAATTCATCCCGGTTGGCGATCACCCGGTCGATGTATACCGCGGGACCGGCAGTATCAGGATTGACCGTTTCAGGATCGACCGTACTCACACCGTAGGCTGTAGGAAACCAAAGGGTTCCGTCAGGGAACTGCCATCCAGCCGGTTGATTGGCGCCGTTACATTCGGTGCTTTTGAGGCCGTCGTAGGTATTGTAAAGATGGGCGTGTACCTTATGTGTAAGCCCGTCTGCAAACCGGTTGAGGGAATTCCGTGCAATAGAGAAAATGCCCTTGTTGGAACTCATCCAGAAGCGATGGCGGTGATCCTCAAAGATGGTGAAGATCACGTTGTCCGGCAAGCCGTCTTTCGCCTGTATGACCGCTATGGAATCGCCGCGAATGCGAGCCAGTCCTCCCCCGTGCGTCCCCACCCACATTGTATGGGTGCTGTCTTCATGGAAGGAGATAACGATATTGTTCGGCAAACCGTCTTTTTCAGTCAGAGTACGCACGACTCTGCCGTTTTTCAGAATACAGATGCCGCCCCCGCCGGTGCCCAGCCATAACCGATGCTGATCATCCTCCTGAATGGCTCGTATGTAATTGTTGGTCAGGCCGTCCTTCGTAGTGAAATGGATGAATTTCCCATGGTCGAACCGGTCAAGCCCGCCGCCGCTGGTGCCGATCCAGAAGCGGCCGCGGCTATCCTCGTACAGGCTGAGGGCGATATTGCTGGCCAGCCCGTTCTTCGTCGTATAATTGACGATCCGGCCGTTGTGGATGCGATTCAGGCCGCCATAGGTGCTGATCCATATATCTCCGTGGCTGTCGCCGTAGATGGAGCGGACAAAATTGTTGCTGAGGCCGTTTTTGGTGCTGAATCGCTTTACCACCCTGCCATTCCGGAGGACGTCGACGCCGTTGCCATTGGTTCCGATCCAGACCCGCCCCTTTTGATCCCCGTAAATGGTCCAGATATTGTTATTCGATAAACCTTCGTCTGTTGTATAGGTGGTGAAATCGCCTTTCCGTATTTCCTGAAGACCGCCGCCAAGTGTACCGATCCAGAGGTCGCCGTGCGTATCCGTAAGCAGGGCGCTGATGACATCATCAGTCAGATCCTGATGCGTCGTCAGATGATCGAAGCCGGCAGATGTATACCGGTTCAGTCCGCTGCCCTGGGTGCCGATCCAGACGGTTCCGGCCTTATCGATCGTGAGGCAATTGATGCCATTGTTGCCAAGTCCGTCGGCCGTTGTAAAACAGCGTGCCTTTCCATGATTCAGCACAAAAAGTCCCTGACCTGAGGTTGCGACCCAGATCCTTCCGAGGCTGTCTTCTTCAACGTCCCGGATGAAATCGCTGTCAATTCCTTTTTTGGGACCATAGTAGATGAATCTGTTATGGCTGAATTTATAGAGGCCGCTTCCCCGTGAGCCAATCCAGACGTTGCCTTCGTGATCGCATTTGAGAGCGTCAAAATAGAGTGTGTGAATGCCTCCCGGGGAATGGTAACGTTTTAAGGTATCTCCATGGATGCGCATCAGGCCGTCTCCATAAGTGCCGAGCCACAGTCCGCCGGACGAGTCGATCGTCATGCAGCTGATATCATCCTCCATCAGTTTCTTAAAACGCGTCAGACGTTTTACTTCCCCATTTTTCAGGTAGAACAGGCCGTTATTCACCGTCCCGATCCATATCGTGCTGTCCCTACTCTCAATAAGAGAATGAATATAGCTGGTGCCCAATATGCCCTGTTTATCGTCGAATGTACGGAAGCTGAGGCCGTCGAACCGGGCCAGACCGCTGTGGGTTCCGACCCACAGATAGCCGCGTTTGTCCTGCAGCAGGGCGGTTACGCTGTTTTGAGGAAGCCCGTTGCGTGTACGATAAGTGGCGACATTGAATTCCGCCAGTGCCTTGTCAGGAGAGAGACTTTGCGCGCACAGGGGATGGAAATCTGCGATCATGAGAATGATTGTCAGAGTGAGAATAATGTTCCCTGTAAATTTGCAGATTTCCCGTAGCATTGCCCGCGCCCGATACCTCCGAAAAAAAAGGTCTTATCGTCACATCACTATTTTACAATATAACAAAATGAAGAAAAGGAAAACCAGTTACATCTCCATTAAATTGAGTTTATGTTCGGATGTTAGCCGACATTTACCGTCCGCTTAAGTGGCCGGGTTTAGTGGAAAAGCAAGGCGTTAAGCGCCTGAAACATAAAAGCAGGGGAAAGGATCCTCCTACAGATCCTTTCCCCTGAATAATGAACAAGTGCGGAGAAGTATGGTTTTCGGATGTGAGATGGTTCTCCGGTTTATCCTTTTAGAGAAACCTTCTCACCCTCCAGCCGGAGGTCACCCGACACCACCTGAGTGGTACCGGCGTCGAGAATCCCCTTAAATCCGGGCTGCTTTCCGCCGACATGTATTCTTATTGTCCCCGGATGGATCTCCCGCTCCCCGCGCTGATTGACGAGTGCCATATCTTCAGGCGCCAGTTTAAAACTGACGGTCTGTGAGTCTCCGGCACCGAGATGGATTCGCCGGAATCCCTTCAGCGCGCGAACCGGTGCGAGTCTGGCACCGGGATAAGAAAGATAGAGCTGGGCGACTTCATCTCCCTCGCGATCCCCGGTATTCTTTACGTTCACCGTTATTTCGGCCGGCTGACCGGTTTCAGTGGATTGAGGAATATGCAGATCGCTGTAAGCAAACCGGGTATAACTCAGTCCGTAGCCGAACGGATAGAAAGGCTTGCCTTTGAAGTAACGGTAGGTGCGGTTACTCATGTCGTAATCTTCAAAGGGCGGAAGATCATCGACCGATTCGTAGATCGTCACCGGCAGGCGCCCGCCCGGGTTGTAGTCGCCAAACAGTACATCGGCAATAGCCGGACCACCTGCCTGACCTCCGTACCACGCCTGAACCGCGGCAGGAATGTTTTTTCTTATCCTGGAAAATGAGACACCGCTTCCGGTTAAGAGTACCAGTACAGTCGGTTTCCCTACTGCCTGTACTTTCTCGATCAGATCAAGCTGTTCGTCCGGCAGTACCAGTTTGGTGCGATCCCCGCCTTTGAATCCATCCAGGTCGACTTTCATCTCTTCTCCTTCCAGATGCGGACTCAATCCCATAAATAGCAATACCACATCGGCGGATTTGGCGGCATCGAGAGCTTTTTGTTCCAGGTGTTCATCAGGGATTTTCCACATCATCCGGATTTGGGGGTCGGGGCCGCGATTGACAAAGTCTACCTGGATTTCATATTCCTTCCCGGCTTCCAGATCGGTTTGGAATGTATGGAGCTGGGGTTCGTGCAAGGTGTCGAAATCAACCTGCTTTTTCCCGTCGAAATAAAGTCTGCCCAGGTTGTGAGCATTCAGGCCGATGGTATACTTACCCGTTTTCGGAGCCCTGAGTTTCCCGGTCCACCGGACGGAGAAATGATCGGCCATTTTCCCGGTGACCGGGGTATCATCCCGCCAGATAAACCGGATCTGTTGATCGACCCTGCTCTTACTGGGTGAACCCTGCCATTTGTCGTTGTCATAATACTTTCCATAGAGTCCGTGGCCGGATCCCTGGGAGGGGGTCAGATATTCCGACTCCACAGGCACCAGATGAGGGAATCCCTTCACGAGGTCACATCCCTGCGCATAGGTTACTTTGGTACCGGAGGAAACTTTCTGACGGATAGCTTCCAGCGGGGTGACCAGGTTGCCGGGTGTACCATGATAGTTGCCGAGCATGACGTCATAATCGTCTGAATTCGGACCAATCACAGCTATTGATTTCAGATTTTTCGAAAGGGGAAGTACCGGTTTGCCGGATGATCCCGCTGGTTCATTCTTCAGAAGAACAATCGACTCGCGCGCCAGCTGAAGTGCCAGTTTCTGATGCTCTTTATTGTCTACCACGGAATAAGGGATACTGGTAAACGGCACCTTGTCAGGATCATCGAACATACCCAGCTTAAAACGGGCGGTAAACAACCGACGCACCGCCTGATCAATGTCGGCTTCCTTAATTAACCCTGTTTTTACCGCTTCATTAAGATGCTCGAAGGTAGGTTCAGCCAGCCAGCAGTTCAGATCTGTTCCACGTTTTACGGCCAGTGCCGACGCTTCTTTTAAATTATCAACGGTCTTGTGGCCGGTTACGAAATCCTGTACAGCTCCGCAGTCGGACACAACATAGCCGGGGAAGTTCCACTCCTCGCGCAGGATGCGATGAAGCAATACGTTATTTCCGCAGCATGGGTATCCCCGGAAACTGTTATAGGCACACATGACCGACTGAACGTTGGCCTCGGTAATGGTCGTTCGGAAAGCCGGGAGATAGGTGTCGTACAGATCATGGTCATTAGCTTTGACATTGATCTCATGCCGCGCGGGTTCCGGTCCGCTGTAGAGGGCAAAATGCTTGGAAGTGGCAACGACTTTCAGATAATCCGGATTGTCACCCTGCATTCCGCGGATATAAGCTGTGGCGATTTGTCCGGTCAGATAAGGATCTTCGCCGTAGGTTTCCTGACCACGGCCCCAACGGGGATCACGGACAAGATTAATGTTGGGAGACCAGAAGGTGAGGCCTGTGTAGATGTAATGGATTCCGCGGGCGATGAAAGCGTTGTGCTTTGCTCTGGCTTCATCGGAAATGGCATCGGCTACCTTGTGCATCAGATTCGTGTTCCACGAAGAAGCCATGCCGATGGCCTGTGGGAAGACGGTGGCAAAGCCCGCACGTGCCACCCCGTGCAGCCCTTCATTCCACCAGGTGTATTCAGGGATATTCAATCGGGGAATCGCCGGAGCCGTATATACCATCTGGCTGACTTTCTCCTTAAGCGTCATTTTGCCAATAAGGGCGTTGATTCTCTGCTCCATTTCAGGATCGGTATGATACCTGCTATCCCGAAAAAAAGCCGGTGACAAGGCGCTGAAGCGACCCGGCAGCCCCACGAAAGGAAGTGCCGCAAGTGCAAGACTGTTTTTAATGAATTCTTTTCTCGACTGGTTCTTTCCCATAATGAAGCCTTATGTGGTTATAGTGGTAAGGTGATCCAATGTAATAATTACGTTTCAATAGTTCATACCGGAATAACCCTTTCTCGTTGATAAACTTATGAGAGGCTTCTTTCAGGATTCGGGATGTTCCCAAACCAGCGCTGCTGCGCCCAGAAGAGCGGTGTTATTCGCCTGAAGACCTGAAATCAGCAGCTTTACCTTGCCCTTGTACAGGTTCAACAAGTGTGCTTCCAGGCTTTGCCGGGTTGGTTCGAGAATCATCTTGCCTGCTTCGGCCAGACCGCCCATCAGGATGATGGCTTCCGGCGAGGTATAAACAACGGCATTGGCAAGTGCACGTCCAAGCAATTCTCCGGTATAGCGAAAGGCCTCTTTGGCAAGGGGATCTCCCTTTTCCGCTTCCTCAAATATGATGCGGGCATCCAGTTTGTCGTAGGGTATTTTCCGCAGGGAAGAGGGTTCGGCCCGCTGCCCCATCAGTTCGGCGGCGGTGCGTTTGATGCCGGTGGCAGAAGCGTAGGTTTCAAGGCAGCCTCGTCGGCCGCAGCCGCAGTGACGGCCCTCAAAGTCGATAACGGTATGGCCGATCTCCCCGGCAAACCCGTCATGGCCATAAACCATTTCCCCGGCTGTCACGATGCCGCTTCCGAGTCCTGTGCCGAGAGTGATCACGATGAAATCGGTAAACTCGCGAGCCGACCCGAACAGCATCTCGCCAAGGGCAGCGGCGTTGGCATCATTTGTCAGACGCGTAGTGATCCCGAAATGTTCTTCCAGGTTTTTAGCCAGCGGAACCACGCCTTTCCATTTCAGATTGGGAGCGTTCTCAATCGCTCCGCTGTAATAATTCCCGTTCGGCGCCCCGATTCCGATTCCCGTTATTCTCCCGATATTTTCCTCTCCGGCATATTCGATGAGCCGGCCCGTATGATCCTGGAGAGCCTTACGGTAGCGGTCGATATCATCATAAGCCGTGGTAGAGAACGAACTCTCATTCAAAACTTCTCCTTTTCCGTTGACGATACCCAGCCGGGTGTTGGTCCCCCCGATGTCGATGCCGATAGCAAGTTTATTCATGCTGTCATTTTTAAGGTGAAAATTGAGGCCTGAAAACGGGGGTATAATAATGAACCTGCTTCAGAAACGCACCGGCTTAAAACCGACAGATTTGTGAGGCCAGGAGGTCCGAATCGTGCTTGTGTTTCGTGACCTCCGACACGGATATGAGGATCCGTGCAATCTGCGGATTCTTTGAACCTGCGGTTCGGAACGATGGAAGATAGACGATGCGGGATTTGTGATACACAAAAAAAATTCATTCATCGATAATACTTTTCGTCCTCCGGGGTGTATAGAAGGTAAAACATACCGGAAACGAAACATATATGGGAAAAGTAACAAAAGCACTGGTTGAAAGATTTTTCAACGATCAGTGTACCTACGAAGAAGCGGAGGAAGTTTTGGCGTGGCTTTCTACACGCAGGGGAGAGCAGTATCTGCAGCAAAGAATCGAAGCCGGTCTGAGTGCTGCGGATAAAGCGCATGCGCCGGAGGGGGATCCGCGCTCTGCCAGGATGTGGCAGAATATTCAGCGAAAGCGGCTGGAAACGGATCTCAGAAAACGGCACGGAAGGGGCCGTACGCAATTCCCGGGTTTTCTGCGCGTCGCCGCAATTATAGCCGTATTTTTGCTGGCAGGTATCCTGTACGTCGGGCTGAACCCTTCCCGATCCGGACATTCTATAGCGATGCTGAGTTATCGTACTACGCAAAATCAACATAAAAAGCTCACGCTGTCCGACGGCTCAACGATCATATTGAACGGGGATTCGCAACTCCTGATTCCCGGGGCATTCTCGCAGAAAACGCGGAAAGTGATTCTGAAAGGGGAGGCTTATTTTGAGATTAAGCATAATGCAGACAAGCCGTTTGTCATTCAGGCCGGAGATGCCGTCATTAAAGATTTGGGCACCGCCTTTAATGTGAATGTCGATTCGGCCGGAGGGGATGTACAGGTGGCTGTTTTCAGTGGTGAAGTATCTCTGAGAAGCCGGAAAGATCCGGAATCAAAGGCAACCTTTCTGACGAAAAACCACTACGGCCGCCTGAGTTCCCGGACGGGTGTAACCAGCGTGGAGGAAACGGACGTTCGCAATTACCGAAGCTGGATGATCGGGCGCATGGTGTTCGACAAGACCTCTCTGCCTGAAATAGACCTCCAGTTACACCGCATCTATCACATGAATAGCACGATTTCCGATCCTGAACTCAGGAATCTGAAACTGACAGCCGATTTCAAATCGGGTTCGGTTGGAGAGGTTCTGGAAATCATCGCTACCTCACTGAATATCCATTACAGGCTGGATGGTTCACATATAATCTGGACGAAATAACAAGATCCCACAACTATGAAAACAAAGGTTACTAAAATACGCGATTGGATTTGCCCCATGCTTCTCGTTTTGGCAGTGTCATGCCTGAGGCCGGCAGCAGTTTATGCGGGCAACTCGTACCAGTTGCTTCAAAACAGGATGCAGTCGTCGATTAACCGGTTCGCGGAATCGCTTGTTCCGCAATACAATAAAACCATATCGCTCGACCTCCGACAGGTTCCTCTTTCCCAGGCTTTACATCAGTTAGCCAGGGAAGCGGGGATCGGCATTTCCTTCAACTCCGATCTGGTCAGGGATAAATTGGTGACAGAGCATTTTAAAGGAGTAACCGTCACACAGGCGGTAAAGGACCTGTTAGCGGGGACCGGCCTGGTTGCCATGTTTTCACATCATCCGGATATCCTGTTTATCAGAGAGAAGCAGAAGAAGCTTGCTTTTATCGTGCAGGGCAAAGTTACGGACTCCTCGACAGGTGAAGCGCTTCCTGGCGTGAACATTATTGTAAAGGGCACTACCATTGGTACTGCCACCGATGAAAATGGGAATTATGATCTTTCTGTCCCTTCACCGACAGATACGCTCATCTTTTCCTTTATTGGATATGAGTCGCAGACTGTGCCCGTTCGCGGCCGTGCGAGAATCGACGTTAAGCTGGCATCCCGTGCGGTGATGGGCCGGCAAATGGTGGTTGTGGGATATGCCACACAACAGGTGCGCGACGTGTCCGGATCGATCTCCACAGTAACGAGCGATCAGCTTAATCCGGTGGCCACTACTTCCTTCAATAACATGCTGGAAGGTAAGGCAGCGGGGTTAAATCTTCGGCAGGTATCTGCTCAGCCCGGGGGTGCTTCCGAGGTAAATATTCGGGGAGCCATCTCTCCCAACGGCAATAACACGCCTTTGTATGTGATTGACGGAGTTCCCATAACGGATTATAAATCCTCGGTTCAGGGCCTGAATGATGCCACACTGGGGTTTTACGGCGGGGTAAACCGGGATCCGCTCGATTATCTGAACCCCTCCGACATCCAGTCAATCACCGTTTTGAAAGGGGCGGCAACAGCAGCTATATACGGCGCTTCCGCAGCTAACGGCGTGATCCTGATCACTACAAAAAAAGGTCATCCCGGGAAGTTCACGGTGGATTACCGGGGCAATTTCAGCATCGAAAGAAGCAAAAAGTATTTCCCGCTGATGAATGCAAAGCAATTCATGCAGCAGCAGACCCGTCTCTCTCATGATTATTATTTGTATTCGAACCACCTTGCACCCTATGGAGACGCCGATCCGTCTTCTGTAGCTCCGTTTACTCCTCTTTTCAGTCAGAGCCAGATCAACGCAGCCGGCTCCGGAACCGACTGGATCGGTCTGCTTACCAGGCCCGGATATATCAACGAACATAACATTTCAATAAGCGGGGGAAGCCAGCATACCACCGTATATGTTTCGTTCAATTATCATGACAATCAGGCCATCCTGAAGAATTCGGATCTCAAGAAGTATTCCGGCAGGATTAACCTGGATCAGGATCTGGGCAATTTCGCACATCTGAGTCTGAAGATGACCGCCAGCCAGATTAACAGCGATAACGCCTCGACCGGATCCAATGCCGGCGGGCCTGAGAAGTATAATATGATTCAGGCGGCTATGTCATATGCTCCGACTATCGGTGTTTTTGACAGTACGGGACAATACATGGATTCTTACTATACGATTACCATGAATCCGGTTGCTTTTCTGGCCATCCAGGATAACAGCCGCACCAACCATTTCTTTGCAGCCCCGAATCTGACGGTTAACTTCACCAACAATCTGAAGGGAAACGTGGTAGGTGGACTCGATCTGCAGCAGACGAATCGAAGCTTTTACCTGCCGAGGATAACCAATAATTCTCAGCTTCCCGA
>CAZNHE010000041.1:0-15415 GCA_964572735.1 uncultured Chitinophagales bacterium
GCAGCGTAATCTTGCCCCGGCCCGTCTCATAAGCTTCACGCACTCCTTCATACCCGTAAATAATGCCGCCGGTCGGAAAATCGGGAGCCGTGATATGTTTCATGAGCTCCTTGGTCCCGATATCGGGCTGATCGATATACGCGACAATGCCCTCGACGACTTCCCGAAGATTATGCGGAGGCATATTTGTTGCCATCCCGACGGCGATCCCGGAGGATCCGTTCAGCAGCAGGTTCGGGAGCTTTCCGGGCAATACGGTCGGTTCGGTAAGCGAATCGTCGAAGTTAGGCTGGTAATCGACCGTATTTTTATTGATATCCGAGAGCATTTCCTCGGCAATCCTGCTCATGCGCACTTCGGTATAGCGCATAGCTGCTGCCGAGTCGCCGTCCACCGACCCGAAATTTCCCTGTCCGTCTACGAGCGGGTATCTCAGGGAAAAATCCTGGACCATACGTACGATCGTATCGTAGACGGCTGAATCACCGTGTGGGTGATACTTTCCCAGAACTTCGCCTACAATACGAGCGCTTTTCTTATAGGGCCGGTTGTGCAACATACCGAGCTCATTCATCCCATACAGAGCGCGGCGGTGCACCGGTTTGAGTCCGTCGCGGACATCGGGAAGGGCACGGGCGACAATCACCGACATCGAATAATCGATGTACGACGACTGCATCTCATTTTCAATCGAAACTTTAATGATTTTTTCAGTAGCCATAGATCACAATAGGTAATTAGACGTCAAGATTGGCGTATTTGGCATTTCTTTCGATGAACTCACGCCGGGGTTCCACGGCGTCGCCCATTAGCACCGAAAACAGGCGGTCTGCCGCTGCCGCACTCTCAATCGAGACCTGCTGCAATGTGCGGGTTTCGGGATCCATCGTCGTTTCCCACAGTTGGTCCGGATTCATCTCTCCGAGTCCTTTGTAGCGGGAGACATCAATTTTGTTGTTCGTTTCCTTTTTCAGGCGGATGAGGATCCGGTCGCGGGTATCATCGGCCCAGGCATATTCGACATTTTTGCCGTAGGAGATGCGGTAGAGCGGCGGAGTGGCGATATAGACATGCCCTTCCTCGATCACAGGCATCATGTAGCGATAGAAAAACGTGAGCAACAGCGTACGGATGTGCGACCCGTCGACATCGGCATCGGTCATAATGATGATCTTGTGATACCGGAGCTTCGTGATGTCGAACGAGTCTTCGATGCCAAAGCCGACGCCCAGCGCCGTGATCATAGCGCGTATTTCCTTATTTTCCAGAATCTTATTTACTCTGGATTTTTCCACATTCAGAATCTTCCCGCGAAGCGGAAGGATAGCCTGGAAGCTCCGGTTTCGTCCCATCTTCGCAGATCCTCCGGCCGAATCACCCTCGACAAGATAAATTTCACAATGCTCGGGATCGTTGATCGAACAATCGGCCAGTTTGCCCGGCAATCCTTCGCCGGCAAGAGCGCTTTTTCTCTGAACCAATTGCCTTGCTTTTCGGGCGGCCTCACGGGCTTCCGCCGCAAGAATCACCTTCTCGAGGATTGCTTTAGCCGTCTTGGGATTCTGCTCCAGGTATTCATTCAACTTATCGTACAGCAGGATTTCAACCACGCTTTGAACCTCTGAATTGCCAAGCTTGGTTTTGGTCTGACCTTCGAACTGCGGCTCGGGAACCTTAATACTGATCACCGCCGTCAATCCTTCCCGAAAATCTTCCCCGCCGACCGACGTCTTTCCTTTTAAGAGATTATTGCGTTCTGCATAGTTCTTTAGCGACCGTGTAAGCGCACGACGAAAGCCTGAAACGTGAGTGCCGCCTTCGTGGGTATTAATATTGTTAACGTACGAATGTACATTCTCGGAATAGGTCTTGTTATACTGGATCGCTACTTCGACGGGAACGTCCTCCAATTCTCCCTTCACGAAAATAGGTTCCGCCATGAGAGCTTCCCGGTTTTCATCCAGGTAACGGACAAAATCCACGACTCCGCCATCGTAGTGAAAGTCCTGGCGCATCGGGTTTCCCTCATCGTCCTCTTCACGTTCGTCGATCACATGAATGGTGATATTAGGATTCAGGAAAGCAAGCTCGCGCATCCGTTCAATAATAATATCAAACTTAAATTCTACGGTTTGGGTGAAAATCTCAGGATCCGGATAGAATTTGATGAACGTTCCTGTCTTGTCGGTTTTCCCTGTTTGTTTCAGAGGACTCACGGTTTTCCCTTTCCGGAATTCCATGGTATAAATCTTCCCTTCGAGATGAACTTCAGCGTAGAAATACCTGGCAAGTGCATTTACACAGCTGACACCCACACCGTGCAAACCTCCGGATACTTTATAGGAAGACTTATCAAATTTCCCTCCTGCATGAAGACGGGTGAGGACCAGTTCGAGTGCAGGCAGTTTCGTCTTTTTATGTACATCGACCGGAATGCCTCTGCCGTTGTCATTGATGGAAATCGAGCCGTCTTTATAAATGCGAACCTCAATAGAGTCGCAGTAGCCGGCAAGAGCCTCATCGATCGAATTGTCTACTACCTCGTTAATCAGATGATGAAGTCCGCGGCTGCCGGTGTCGCCGATATACATCGCCGGGCGTTTGCGAACCGCCTCAAGCCCTTCGAGTACCTGAATATTGGATGCTGCATAATCTGATGACTGTTTCTTATTTTGGGCCATATGCAATAGTCGTCTGTCCTTCGGTTGCTATTAAAAAATAAAGGCGGTTAAAAATAGTCCTTAAACTCACAATTTCAAAGGAAGGCAATAAATTTATTGCCTTCACTAACGATCTAACCGCAGAATTGAAATTAAAGGCGTTTTGGAGATCGTTTCCCCTGCTCATCATAAACGATTTGGGCGCCGTGGATATTGGTTCTTTTTCCGGTGGAAAGGATTCGTTGTTATTTATTTGTTTTGCTTGTATATTTCTTTTCTTTTCAATTTTCGAGCAGGGAATCGAATCAGGTAATTATGGCATATAAAGATGATATTACGGGCGCGAAGTCACTCAACGGGTACCGTTCTTCGAAGTCCAATAACAAAACCAAACATAAGTTTAAGCTGAATCTTCAGAAAAGGCGGTTTTACCTCCCCGACGAAGACCGGTGGATTACCTTGAAGGTAACATCAAAAACGCTACGCACAATCAATAAAAAGGGGATTGAGTCCGTTTTGAAAGAAGCCCGGCACAAAGGAACGCTGACGAACAAGATTAAGATTTAAGACCATGGCAAAGTCCAAAGGAAACCGTATACAAGTTATTCTTGAATGTACCGAGGTTCCCGGTTCATCGCGTTATGTAACTACCAAGAACCGCCGGACCACCACGCAGCGGATTGAGCTGCGCAAGTATAACCCGAAGTTACGCAGGCACACGCTTCATAAAGAAATTAAATAAGGAATTGAATCATGGCCAAAAAACAAAAATTCGGAGATCAGGCCCTTGAACAACGGATGGCGCGGCGCAAAATGGCCAAGGTAATTATCTCCAGAAAGAACGAAAAAGGGACTTACAGCTATCATGAATCCACTCTTGACGTGGATAATGTACGGGAGTTCATTAAAACCAATAAATGAACCTTTATTCTCTTTGTCTTGAAAAGGTTTCACATTTGGCGTGGAGCCTTTTTTTGTTTAAAATTCAGTAAACCCTTTTATAGTTAAAACGGATAGTCCTGTCTTTTATTGGCGGCCGGAGCCTCATTATCCTCAATAGATATTCACTTTAGGACGTGTAATTATGGGAACTTACGAGAAGCTCCTTTCTGATCTGAAGGAAGCTATGCTGGCTAAGGATGCGGACCGCGTGCTCGTTTTGCGGTCGTTGAAGGCTGCTCTTCTGGAAAGGGAAATTAAGGAACGGGTGGGCGGTCGTGCAAAGCTGAGTGAGGAGCAGGTCGAACAGGTATTGCGAAAAGCGGCCAAGCAGCGGCGGGATTCCATCGATCAGTTTGAACAGGCTGGAAGAACGGATCTGGTGGACAGCGAAAAGAAGGAGCTGGAGATCATTGAATCCTATCTTCCGGAAATGATGAGTGAAGAGGATATTTCGGTCCTGACCGACGAAGCCATAAAATCGACGGGTGCCTCTTCCCCGGGAGATATGGGCAAAGTGATGGGAATTATTATGGCTAAAGTACGTGGAAAGGCCGATGGTGCCGTAGTAAGCCGGATCGTTAAAGAGCGTCTGAACGCCTTATGAATGTATTGGATGCCATCATCCTGCTTATTCTCATCCTGTTTGCGTTCCGCGGTTTTCGGAATGGTTTTATAAAGGAAGCATTCGGGCTGGCAGGTATTGCCATCGCCTGTTTCGTCGCTTTCCATTACATGCATCCGGTCGCCCGCTATATTGCGAACCATCTCTCTCTCAATGAATCCTTTATCCATTATCTTCCCTATTTTTGCGTGATCGTCCTTTTTTTGATCACACTTATTGTTGTCGAGCTTCTTATTTTCCTGCTTACCCGGCTGATAGAAGCCGTTGCCCTGGGGCTTCCGAATCAATTGCTGGGCCTTGTTATTGGAGGCCTGAAAGCGGGGATACTTATCAGCGTGGTCCTGCTGATACTGGCCGGTTTCAATGAGCCGTCTCCGCAGTCCAGGAAGGAATCGTTGCTATATCCTTCCGTAATAATGTTGGCGCCGGCGGCATTCGATGTTATCGCCTGGATCTATCCGGGTGCGAAAGATTTCAGAAGAACGATCGAGCAAACCATCTATAAGAATAATCCACCTTTAACATTATCATTAAGTAAAACGACTCATGGCTTTTGCGCCTGTAGAAGAACAACTCGCCATCATTGGGCGGGGGGCAACAGAAATTATTCCTCTGGACGAACTGAGGCTGAAACTTGAACACTCCCGCAAGGAAAACCGCCCTCTGCGGGTAAAGCTCGGATGTGACCCGACGCGGCCCGATCTGCATCTCGGGCACTCCGTCATCTTACGCAAATTACGCCAGTTTCAGGATCTCGGACACGAGGCCATCCTCATCATCGGCGACTTCACCGCACTCATCGGCGATCCGACCGGTCAGAATAAAACACGGCCGGCTATCACAGCAGCGGAAATACGGGAAAATGCCGTCACCTATTTCGATCAGGCTTCCCGTATCCTTGACGCGCAGAACACCCGGATTGTTTACAATTCCGACTGGCTTGGCGGCATGACCTTTGCCGGAGTTATCCGGCTGGCTTCCAAGTATACAGTCGCACGAATGCTCGAACGGGATGATTTTTCCAAGCGATACAGGAATGAGGAGGCTATTTCATTACACGAGTTTTTATATCCTCTTGCGCAGGCCCAGGATTCGGTTCATCTGAAGGCGGATATTGAATTGGGGGGATCGGATCAGAAATTCAACCTTCTCGTAGGCCGTCACCTTCAGCGGGAAGAAGGGCAGGAGCCACAGATTTGTCTGATGATGCCCCTGCTTGTCGGCACCGACGGAACCATGAAGATGTCCAAATCCTACGATAACTATATCGGCATTACAGAACCTGCCGACCAGATGTACGGCAAGCTCCTGTCCATTCCCGATACCCTCATTTACCCTTATTTCGAATTGCTCACCGATGTTCCCCTTTCCGAACTCGATCACCTGAAAGACCGGGCACAGACCGACCCAAGGAACACCAAACACGAGCTGGCACTGACAATCACGCGGTTATATCATGGAGAAGAGGCGGCCCGAGAGGCCCGTGAGCATTTCGAGAAAACGGTGGTTCATAAGGAAATTCCGGATGATATTCCCGAATTTGCTTTTGAGAAGGGCCGGAAATTGAGCCTGGTTCAGGTAATTCGTGATGCCGGCCTTGCATCGAGCGGGAGCGAAGCCAAACGTCTCATCCAGCAGGGCGGGGTATCCATGGACGGCCAGACCGTTCACGAAGTCGGCCAGACCGTCACCGTCGACGGCTCCGGTTGCGTAATAAAGGTCGGAAAACGCAAATTCGCCCGGATTGTGGCTTCTCCCTGACCGTTTCATCCCTGAATCCGGCTGTTTTTGCATCAGGACTAATGAATGGTAAAAACATTTATTATTATATGTTATCTGCGACTATGATCATACTGCACTAAAACGCCTTATGAAACAGATTTGCAATGGGGACACACTATAAGGGGACGGAAGAGGAAGTACGTGCCCTGGATGCCTTTATCAAATTAACACGGGCCGCCGAATCAATTAATAACCGCCTGTCACCGCTTCTTAATGAATGGAACCTGTCGATCAGCCAGTTTGGTGTACTGGAGGTATTATACCATTTGGGGGCGATGAACCTTGGTGAGCTGGGTCAGAAGCTTTTGAAAAGCGGTGGAAATATTACTATGGTCGTAGACAACCTGGAGAAACGTAACCTGCTGATCCGCAGGCGCAATAAAGCCGATCGCCGCTATGTATCTGTGGAACTAACTGAAAAGGGCCGGCAGCTGATCGGGTCTATCTTTCCAAAGCATGTACGCAATATTGTCAACGAAATGAATCCGCTGAAACCGGAAGAACAGAAAGATCTGTCCTTATTATGCAAAAAAATCGGCTGTAAGAAATCATAACGCGTATTAATTTATGAATCAGTCAGGCGATCCCTCCTTTTTACCTGTATCGGGCCGGATTTTCATCAGTCTGATTTTTCTGATTAGCGGAATCGGGAAAATCGTTCATTGGGATAATTATCTGAATATCCTGTCCACAAAGATGATCCCGGCCGACGCGCTGCTTCTGTTCATAGCCATTATCGTCGAGATAGCCGGCGGATTGCTCATCCTGATCGGCTACAAAGCCCGCTATGCTGCAATGATCCTGTTTTTATACCTCCTTCCGGTAAGCCTGCTCACGCACAATTTCTGGGCATTTACGGGAGCACAGTTCACAATCCAGCTTATCAATTTCCTAAAAAACATGGCCATCATGGGCGGCATGCTCTATCTGGCTCATTATGGAGCCGGACCTTTTAGTGTCGACCGGAAAATAGCCCGGAAGAAGGAGACAAACATTGAAGTATGACTCTCCGACGACCATTCCGGAATTTCTCCGTCTATTATAAGTAATGAGAAACCGGCAGTTATTGTCTTCCGCTTTGTCGATTATTGCCTGCTTCCCAGCCACTGATCCCGGAGCTCCTTCATATCTTTCGACAACTTCATGCCCGCCAATTCATAAGGGACAAGTTCCAGAGTCGGATCTGCGGCAAGCGTAAGTGTCGTCTGATATTGTTTGCCGCGCGAAAGATATCCTATTTCCACACGGTCGCCCGGGTGATGTCCGTTCAACAACGTTTCAAGATAATCCCTGCTTATTAAAGGCCTGCCATCCAGGCTGACGATGACGTCACCACGATCAATGCCCGCCTGATACAGGGGACTTCCGATAAGCGTATTCCGGTCGACCTCTGCCGTCCTGCCGTTAAAGCGTAATTTAGCCTTCCCGAAGGTCAGTACTGCCTGGTCCGGATGGGCTTTCCGAAGCAGGAAACCGGCATGTGCAAGCAACTCTTTGTAATTCATCACATCAGTTCCCCGGATGTATGAGGCAAAAAACTGATGTGCAAATGCGGTATCCTTAGTTATTTTGCCGAGTGTTTTTTCCAGGTCCTCCATCGTATAGGGACGTTCCGGCCGGCCGTATTCCTCCCACATGGCTTTCATATAATCATCCAGAGAAAGGTGGTAGTTTATTCGTAGCGTAAGATCAAGCCCCAGGCCGACCACCGATCCCCATGGATAATAGGAAAGGAACGTGTTATCATCATTCCGGACATCGATGGAAGAGGCGGCGTCTTCGAAAGGGGCCAGCTCGCTCATTTGCACCAGGCTGTTGAACTGACGCCCGGGAGCATTAATTACCACATCCAGATAACGTCCCATGCGTTCGGCCCACTCTGCGTCGGTAAGATAACCCGCCCGTCTCAATACAAGTTTATCATAATAGCTGGTAAATCCCTCGCCGAACCAGAGTTCCTTCGACATATTAACGCGGGTAAAATCAAAAGGCTCTATGGATTGCGCACGCAGACGTTCCATGTTCCAGGAATGAAAAAACTCGTGGGCGAGGCTGATAAGTGCATTGGTCATGTTGGCTGCCAGCGGCCGGGGAGAAGTCAGTATCGACGAATTGCGATGTTCCATGCCATCCCGGTAGTCCCAGGGCAGGTAATCGGCGATAAACGTATACGTTCCGTAATCATAAGGGGCCAGTTCACCGAAAATTCCACGTTCTTCCTCGACCACATGTCTGGCCATATCCGCGAATTTTGTAACCTCCGCCTCTGTGCCCATATGATGTACCGCAAGACGCATGGTATAGGATTTATCTCCCGACTTTTCCTGCCAGGTTCGCATCGTGAAATTGCTCAGTTCTACCGGACTGTCCATGAAGTACTGGAGATTGGGGGCCGTGAAGGTTGTAGGATCCGAAGTGGGGGCCAGCTGCGTGGCTATCTTCCACCCTGAGTTTTCCGGAATATGAAATTTTATCCGGATGGGGGCATGATCGAAACCCACAGCCCACATGAATGCCGCTGGCATATTGATATGGGCATGCGTACGATCAATCCCTACATAGGTGCCATCCGCATAATCGCCATACAACGTATAAGTGACGTGGACTGTCCCCCCGCTGCCGTGCACTGCCCAGCTATACGGGTTGTTCCGCGTAATCTTAAGCATATGCCCCTGGTCGTCCACCGCCGAGACGTCATAGACGTTTTTGGCAAACTCGTGAAGAGCATACCGCCCCGGCGAGGAGCGGCTCATCCAGAAGACAACGGGATCATTAACAATTCCCGTAACGGTAAGCGTAATACGTGCTTCATGATGCACCCGGTTGGGAAAAGAAACGTCGTAGGAAACACTCTGTGCCATCTGAGCCGACGCTCTGAAGCACAGTATCAGCACAGAAAAAAACAGCAGGATAAAACTCTTATAATATCTCATGAACAACTAATTCTTTTATGATCAAAAAGCAGATTACCGGAGACAATATAATTAATAGGAAAGGGAAGAAACGCACCGTAGAAGCCTTTTTTCCTTTGTTCTCTACAATCTTTCCATATTCCTCCTTATCCTTTAAATGTCTGCCGGTCTGGAAAATATCATCCGGAAAAATTTTGGAGACGGCATCTCCATTCCCTGGATGACCTTTTTCTGGCGACCTTTTCTTTCTGCAAAGCTATAACTCTTTTTCGGGAGATATTCCGGAGAAATAATAGCACTATTTCAGCACCGTTCTCCAGGGAGGAAGGGCCATTACATCCTTACCTGTATCCCTCCGATAAGATTATCGGAGAACATCCCTATACTTTTTACAGATATTCAGCGTACATCATGTAAAACATGACCGGATACCGTGTTATTTTTAAAAGAACTCTCGACTACTTAAAAAGTTGTAAATCTGAAACGAATGCTGACTAAAATGTATTAGATTTAAAGATAATGCCAGGTTTGTCAGGTTTCATATCTCCTCATCATGCTTAAAAGGTTTCCTGTTTACGTACTTATTGTTTCTCTTTTGTGGATCGGCCATGCCTGTTCCTCCTCCTCCTCGCAGGATCCGGCGGGAGATGGAGCAAAAGATCCTGCCCCGGCAGCGCCTATACCTGCCGTAGAAGCCGTTCAGGCAAAGTATGGAAACCTGCCGCTGGTTCAGCGGGTAAGCGGAACCGTCCGGGCACAGAATCAGGTTGAGATTCACCCGGAGCTAAGTGCCCCGATCGTCAAAGTGTATGTACAAAATGGAGATGCTGTAAAAAAGGGACAATTGCTCGTTTTGTTACGTCAGGATGAGTATAAGAAGCAGGTTGAAGCGGCAGAGGCGCAGTTACAACTGGAAAAGGCCCGGGTAGAACAGGCCAGGGCGGCAGTTGCCCAGGTACAGGCTCAGTACAGCCGTACATTGAAACTCAGCAAGAGGAAAATGACCAGTGCCCTGGAGGTTGAAACGCAAAAGGCGCAGCTTTTGGGTGCAAAGGCGAATCTCAAAGTAGCGCAGGCCCAGGAAAGCCAGGCTAAGGCCGACCTTCAACAGGCCGAACTGGAACTCGGGAGAACCGAAATACGTGCTCCGGTGGCGGGGTACATCGGTTCGCGGGACGCCGAAGTGGGTATGCAGGTAAATCCTTCGTCGCAGCTGATGGAGCTGGGCAGTCTTGATCATGTAAAAGTGAGGATTGATCTTACAGAGGAAATGGCCGGTTACGTGGCCCCGGGCCAGCACGTGACCATCCGGGCAGGTGACTCCATCTCCATTCAGCCGATCACTGCCAGGATTTCACGCATTTCCCCGTTCCTGGATCCGCGCACTCATCTGACTGTGGCGGAGATCGACATCCCCAACCCCAAGCATGAACTAAAACCCGGAATGTTTGTTTCCGTAGATATTTTCTACGGAGAAAGCAGACAGGCAACGCTGATTCCCAATAGCGCTATTTTTCAAAATCCGATTACCGGAGAAACAGGCATTTATGTGGCAGGATCGCTGGGCAATGAGGTCAAGACCGTGGACTCGGTGAACCAGGGCGATGGCAGCATGCTTACGGCCCCCACCCCGGTGACGTTCAGAACTATCCATATCGTTGCACGTGGCCAGATGATGACTGCAATCGACGGCCTGAAGAGCGGAAGCTGGGTGGTTGTGGTCGGCCAAAACCAGTTGGTGAATAACACGCATGCAAAGGTTCGCCCGATTAACTGGAGCCGCATCTCCAGTCTGCAAAAACTGCAGGATGATGATCTGGTCAGAGCACTCCTGCGCGATTCGGGCGGCAACAGATCCGTTGTACCGAAAGATTCAACCCATACATCTTCGCTTTAAGCCATGCCGTTAACCCCGACCTCTGTCAAGCGACCTGTTGCCACTGCGATGTTCTATCTGATCATCGTTACGCTGGGAGTTATCGGGTTCTATTACCTGCCGGTCGACCTGCTGCCGCCCATCGAATTTCCCCGCCTGACGGTTCATGTGGACTACCCCAATGTGGGGCCGCAGGAAATCGAGCAAATCATCACCGAACCTATTGAAAATGCCCTGGCCGGCGTGCCCGATGTGGATAAAATGACATCCAGTTCACAGGAGGGGCGCAGTTATGTTTCGCTGAGTTTTGCCCAGGGGACCAATCTGGATGAGGCTGCCAACGACGTACGGGGCGCCCTCGAGCGGGTGCGCGACGATCTGCCTGACGAGGCCGAAGCACCGGGTATATGGAAATTCGACCCGAACAGCAGCCCCATTGTGGTACTGGGGGTCTCTTCCAAAACCCACAATATCGAACAGCTGACGAACATCCTCGACCACGAAATCCGTAATCAATTCGAACAGATCCCGGGAGTCGGTACAATTAATATCTGGGGAGGGATCAGCCGGCAGATCAACGTGAACCTGAAGCGGGATCGCCTGCTGGCCACACACCTGACTTCACAGGATGTGATTAATGCCCTCGCTTCTAATAATACCACGTTGCCCGGCGGAAATGTCAAACAGGGAATCTCCAATTTGTATGTCAGGAGTGTCGGAGAGTATCAGTCGCTCGACCAGATACGCAATACAGCTATCACCTCCACGCCCAACGGCATCGTTCGTGTAAAAGATGTCGCCAATGTCGTGGATGGATACGCCGACATGAATCGCTTTGCGGAAGTTGACGGGCAGCCGATGATCCGTATCGCCATCCAGAAGCAGTCAGGCGCCAATACGCTGAAAGTCGCTGCCGCCGTGAAACAGGAGGCGGCAACGATTAATAAAACACGCGACGATATGCACATGATCGTTGCAACCGATGAGAGCACTTTCATCCAGAACTCGGTAAATAATGTATTGGAATCCGCTGTATATGGCGGGTTACTGGCTATCTTCATCCTTTATCTTTTCCTGCGCAACGGCTCAACGACATTCATCATCGCCCTGGCCATCCCCATATCAATCATTGCTACTTTTGCGCTGCTCTATATGTACGGGATGTCTCTGAACCTGATGAGCCTGGGTGGTCTGGCGCTTGGAGTAGGCATGATGGTAGATAATGCGGTCGTGGTCATTGACAACATTGTCAGGTTGCGGCATGACGGACTGAGCCTGAAGGAAAGTTCGCTGACCGGCACCCGTCAGGTGGGCGGAGCCATTACCTCATCGACGATAACAACGATTGTGATCTTTCTGCCCGTTGTTTTTATGCAGAGCATCACCGGCATCCTCTTTCAGCAACTGGCGCTGGTCATTGTATTCTCACTTCTTTGCTCCCTGCTGGTAGCTTTTACGCTGGTCCCGACGCTCAGCAGCCGGTTTATGACCGTAAAGGCACGGCACGAAAATCGCCTTGGTGAGGACTATAAAGGACACGGTTTTTTCGGAAAGGTAGAAGTTGCCTATTCTCATGCGGTGGAAAAGGCCATCGACCACAGATACGCGGTCTACATTATTTGTATTATTCTGGTCATCGCTTCTGCGTGGCTGTCCCAAAAAATCCCGATGGAACTGGCGCCGCGCACCGATGCAGATCGAATCAGCGTGGATATGCATATGGCAGACGGAACCAATATCGCCGTGGTCAATGAATTCGCAAAAGAGCTTGATCATTATGTCCGTGCCATCGTGCCTGCCGATCAGATAAAACACTATTCGCGTGTAGTACGGACCGGCCGGGCCAGTATCGATATCACCCTGGTTGATGCAAGCAAGCGTACAATAACCCCCTCCGCACTGGCCGACAAAATCCGCGCCAAGATCCAAGGGCTGATACCCGGAGGCGAAATCGACGTTCAGGCGGAGCCGGGACTCTGGGTGCTGCGCCGTATTTTCAGTTCAGGTGATAATGACGATGCCGTTCAGGTCGAATTGCGGGGCAATGACCTGAAACAAGCCCAGGTTATCGCCATGGATCTTGAGAAACGGATGCAGGAAATCCCGGGGGTTACCGATGTGCAGATCAGTACTCAGGAAGGACAGCCGGAACAAAATATCACATTTGACCGGCAGCGAATTGCTCAAATCGGCCTTTCGGTGTCGGACGTGGCCCAGGTACTCGAAACAAACATCGGAGGTACGGAGGCCAGCCAGTATCGCGAGGGAGGTGATGAGTACCCGATTGTCGTGCGATTGCGGCCTGACGACCGGCTGACCAGCCAGGATCTCTCGAACATAGCCATTCGGTCGGCTGCAGGTAAGATCATGCCGATTTCCTCGGTTGTGAAAAAGAATATGAGCCGGAGCCCCACGGATATCAACCGAATTGACGGGCAACGGGTTACTTATATCTCAGCCGACCTGGTCCGCGGCATGGCGCTGGGTGAAGCCGTCCATAAGATGCAGGCGGCATTTAAGAACGTATCGCTGCCGCAGGGGTTCTCGATCGTCTTCGGCGGCGAGTATCAGGAACAGCAGAAAGCTGCCAGCGATTTCACCCTTTCAATCATTATGTCCCTGATCCTGGTGTATATGGTGATGGCCGCGCAATTCGAGCGTTTCGTCGATCCTCTGATCGTGATGTTCTCTGTTCCGGTAGCCATCGTCGGCATTGTACCTACGCTGTTGCTAACCGGAACTACGCTGAACATGCAGAGCCTGATGGGAATCGTGATGCTGGGCGGTATCGTAGTGAATAATGCTATTGTGCTCATTGATTATATCAATTTATTGTTGCGTGAGGAAAAGATGGAGCCTCACAGGGCAGTGGTTGTGGCGGCACGTCTGCGTCTGCGCCCGATCCTGATGACGACTCTGGCCACCATTCTGGGGCTCCTGCCCATGTCGTTCGGCTGGGGAGCCGGCGGACAAATACAGGCCTCCCTGGCACGTGTCGTGATCGGCGGGCTCAGCGCCTCCACCCTTATCACACTCGTGCTGATTCCCTCGGTCTATGTGAGCATAGCCTCCCTGCGTGAACGGCTGGGAACAATGAATTGGTCGCCGATAAGCCGGTTCCGCAACCGGCGGGGCGATAAGCAGGCCTGACCCGCAGCTTTCCAAAAGTTTGAAGCTTTTGGAAAGCCTGGTGGAAACGAAAGTGCCCTCCTATTTAACTACTGTGACAGAATCATTCACTCTTAAAGTAACCGTGACCGGGGCTTATAATTTCTCGGAAACATCCCTGGTATTTAACCTCACCAGTATTTAACCTTTTAGATGAGGTATTCCATCTCGAAGCGTCAGGATGGAATACCTTTCTTATTTCTCCCATGTGATTGTCGGCATCTCCGCCCGTAGCAAGTGGTTTCCCAAGCTCTCCTGATCCGGAAGCTACAGGCATTTACATTCACCCGCCCGAAGCGAAGAACACATCCGGTCCTGCATGGCCGGCTGATCCTGTATTGGGTGCACGGACTTGCATATAACCAATCAAGCTGCAGACATCTGGTAACCAAATGAATTGTATCCGAAAAGTGCATGTAGTTTAGCCACCACAAGCACCAGCAGGTGATATTACGATCAGGTCTTATTCTTTTGATTAAGAAGACGGTTTATTGGCAATAATCAGAATTGATCTATTGATCCCGTCCCCCTCCTAATACCGCGCTATATGTCGAATTAGCAAGTTTTATGGCATGACGCTTGTCCAGGTGAGCAGCATCAATAGCGGGCTGCATTTTTTCCTTAAATAACCGGTCAAAGCTTCCATCCCGTTGCCCGGCAAGTAGCCCTTCTTTGATGCGCTGTGCAAGTTTCAGGTTGCTTTTCTTCACATAGAAAAAAGAATCCAGAGGATATTTCAAATAAATTCCGTTGGCAATCGCCAGGTTCATCTTCGGGTGGGTCTTTATTTCATAAGTTATCTCATAAATCCCTCTGGGGAAGCCATCGATAATATGATGGTTCAACATAGTAAATAAGCTGTCATAAGTTTGGGACGTAACAACATGGACCCCATTTTCCCTGAGAATCTGCGTGTCGGGCCAGTCGTATTCCTGACCCAGCCTGAACCGGTTGAGCTGATCCGCATTCGTTACATCTGCAAATAGGTTCTTATCATTCTGATTCACCATAATTAACCGGTATCCGATATATCCTTTGGTAAGGGGAATTTTAATGGCTTTCAAGACCCATTTTCGCGCCCGCGATATGGTAGCGCATACCAGATCTACACCATCGCCGGACTCCAGCCGTTTTAGCACCACCCGCTGCGACAGGTTCGGATACACACCAACCATTTTGTAAGGCCCGTATTCTTGTTGCGTCTCTTTCAATGCCATGTTAAGCAATTCATGGCAATACCGATTCGCTTTCATGTTCTTGTAATCATAATAGCGAACCAGTAGCGTATCCTTCGATTGGGCGGCAGACGACTCGTGTATGACCAGACATATTATAACTGTTGACAGTAACAAACTGCTAATTCTTTTATATTTCATTTTCCTGGCACGATATTGTGATTTGAAAACCCACTATGGATTGATAAAAAACTATACCATTATCGTATCAGAAGATC
>CAZNHE010000041.1:15515-24507 GCA_964572735.1 uncultured Chitinophagales bacterium
TTGAAAACCCACTATGGATTGATAAAAAACTATACCATTATCGTATCAGAAGATCATTTTTAAATGCATCTTATTGAAAAACCATAAATATATGTTATAAGATAGTATTATCAATAATATGTACATGCACAAAAAAAATCACCATGTCAACCCGCTGTAAATGGGTCTCCGACGATCCGCTTTATATCGAATACCACGATCATGAATGGGGCGTTCCCCTGCATGACGACCGTAAGCTATTTGAACTGCTCGCCCTGGAGGCGGCACAGGCAGGACTCAGCTGGATAACCGTGCTGAGAAAGCGGGCGCATTACCGGGAGGTTTTTGATGATTTTGATCCCCAAAAAGTAGCCGGATATGATCAGGAGAAGGTAAGCCGGCTGTTAGCCGACCCGGGAATTATCCGAAATAAAAGTAAGATTAACGCTGCCATCCAAAATGCCCGGGCATTTCTCAAAGTTCAGGAGGAATTCGGAAGTTTCGATCACTTCCTCTGGTCGCACTTTGGTGGAAAGGCCGGAAATCCCATCCGGAATGGCTGGGAAAGGATCGATCAGATTCCGGCACAGACACCCGAATCACAGGCTATGAGCAAGGAACTGAAGAGGCGGGGGTTTAATTTCGTGGGACCAACAATCTGTTACGCCTTCATGCAATCGGCGGGCCTGGTGAATGACCATACAACGGATTGCTATCGATATCAGGAATTGACGTTCTGACAAAATCCGTTTTCACCCGAAATCATTCCTTCAGTTGGCGCTTCTCCAAAAAGAACCGTACAAAACGAGCCGTCGTAAAATATCATGATGATGTTATGCCCCCGCCGGAACATATTTCTACAATCTGTCGTTGAAACGTTTTCAGCAGTTGATCAATAACTATAAATGAGAAACGCGAACGAAGGGAGAGCATCATGTCCGGACAATCGAACACCACCACCGATCGTGACACCATAAAGGAATGGGCGGAAACGAGAAACGGGAAACCTTCCGTGGTCACGAATAACGGAGAAGAAACCGAGATCCTCCGCATTGATTTTCCCGGTTATTCGGGAGGAAGCCTCCGGGAAATCAGCTGGGAGGAATGGTTTGAAATTTTCGACAAAAATAATCTGGCACTGATCTACCAGGAAGAGACAAAGGATGGCGAACAGAGCAATTTTAATAAACTGGTGAGCCGGGAAAATGTAAATGGGTAAGCAAGAACCCGCTTACCCCTGAAAGGCGGCCATCCATAAAGAAGATGCTTTATTGCGCATAAAACAGACCATCCGCCTTAAAACAAATCGGATAAATCGGCACAGATTTGTTCAAGAATTTTTCGGTCTGTTGCCCCAATGCCGGCATAACGATGAGAATCGATATCAAGTTCGGCTACGAAATCACCTTCCTTTAACACAGGAACCACTATTTCGGATCGTACCGAAGGACTGCAGGCGAGGTAGTTACTTTCGCTGGTTACATCTTCCACAAGAACAGTCTTCAGCGTGTCGGCGGATTGTCCACAAATACCGCGGCCAAACGGAATCCGGATGTGTTCGGTAGGCTCGCCGACATACGGACCAAGCACCAGCTCCCGTCTCCCGTCCGGATCGGGAAGATAAAACCCCACCCAGTCGTAAGCCGGAACTTCGTCATGCAGAAGTCTGCATACCTGCTCAAGAACCGCATCCCGACCGGTTTTCCGGGCGATGATCTCCCTGGCTTTTTCGGGCAATCCGGCAACTACTTTCCTGATTTCGTTCATTTGACTCCGTGTTCTATTTTAGTTCGTTCCATGCAAAACGGCAGGACAACCTTTTATTCAAAAATAAGAGAACGTCTCGGAATAAGGGAGATTTTGCCAATATCTGTATTTAAGTTTGGCGCCAAAACATTTATCTTTGGGCATCCAAATTCTCGACGAGTACAATTCACAGATACTCATACTTCAGACGGTTCTATTTGTGACTTTTCTCTCATTTCTTCTCGCCAGTTATGTCTCGATCATAACGGTAATGAATCCTTTCGGTGCCATGCCGGTATTTCTGGCACTTACCCAAAACGATTCGCCGGAATACCGCAACACCCAAATTAAAAAATCGAGCTCCTACATTATCCTGATTCTGGCTTTATTTCTGGTTGCCGGAACCTACATCAAGAGCTTCTTTGGGATCAGCCTTGACGGGATAAAAATAGCCGGGGGATTACTGATCATGCAGGCATCTTTTTCCCTCCTCAACCCAAAGCATTCGGGGAAAAAGCTCAAAAATGAAGATGTGGACGAAGGCATTGACAAGGAAGATATTTCTTTCAGCCCATTGGCCATGCCGATGCTTTCGGGTCCGGGTAGCATCGCTGTCATTCTCGGACTATCGGCATCGGCGAAAGATTTTGTGGATTATCTTGTTATTTTTATTGCCATTATTCTGACTGCGGTAACAGCCTACCTTGTTTTGCGAATATCTCCCTGGGCTGTAAAGCTGCTGGGTAAGTCGGGGATGACGGCTCTCACCCGCATGATGGGTTTCATCGGCCTTTGCATCGGCGTCCAGTTCATCATTACAGGAATCCAGTCGTTTTTTAGCTGAGCGAAGAAGAATAAACCACTATGTTCACAAAGATTCCACAATGTCTATAAAGACAAAAACATAGTGTCCATTGTGAGATTCATGGTGTCCATTGTGGTTTATTCTTCTCCTAATCAACACAGATAAAAACAGGACGAGATTGAAAGATCTCCTAAAGAGCCGGACTGCTCTCACATAGAACCGACGCCTATCTTCTGCCGGTTATACCGGTTCTGCTCTAGTTCGTCCACCATTGCCACAGCATAATCTTCCACTGAAATCCGGCTGTTCCCCTCTTCATCGGTAACCAGCCGGCCGACGTCAATGCGGTAGCCGCCCGTGCGCTGTCCCGGTTCCAGTAAAGCGGCGGGACACACGAAAATCCAGTCGAAATCATCCTTCTCCAGGATATTATAGACTTCTCGGGTAGCAAGGGCCGTGGCCTTCCATTCTTCCGGAAAATCGGGGGTGTCAAGAAGCTGCAGACCCGGTTTAACCTCCAGGCTGCCTGCTCCTCCGACAAACAGAAGCCGCGCTGCCCCGGAGTTTTTGAATGCGCGGATAATCGACCGGGCGCCCCTGATATGTTTGTCATACAGATCAGGATCAGACTTATCCGGGCTAAAAGCGCTGACCACCGCATCGTGTCCCGCCAGAATCCGGGCCAGTTCTTCTTCATCCATGACATCCGTTTCCTCAGGGGTCAGATTCGGATGATCCGGCAGTTTTTCGGGATGCCGTACAATGCCGGTTACCTGGTGTCCTCGGCTTAACGCTTCCTTCAGAATCGCCGCCCCCGTATATCCCGTTGCTCCAATGAGTGCAATCTTCATGATTATGTCTGTATTTCGATGTTAAAACAATGATGCCTCCAACAACAAATAGTATCCGTTCATTCGCGGCCATTCCTTCATCCCTAAAATAATTACATGAGCCGCCGACAATAAATGCTCAATACCGCTATTATTAATTGATATACTTCCGGAGATGGTGTTCTGATGGAAAGCGATCTATTAACCTTTCCTCTCTATGAGAAAGCAAAAAGACGTGGCATTCTCGATGGAAAAAATGCCCTGATTATTGCGCCTACGGCCAGTGGGAAATCCTATATTGGTCGCGACATTATTCACAAGGCATTGATCAAAGGGCAAAATGGCCTCATTCATGCCTATCTGGTACCTTACCGGGCACTCGCCGCGGAAGTTTATGATGATTTTCTGGACCTGTTCTCTCACGCCGATATCAAAATCCGGTTACTTACCGGTGATCACCGCGATGCCGTTCATCCTGAAAAGGCGGACCTGGTAATCGCCACGTATGAGAGTTTCGCCGGGTTATTGCGAAATGCCGATATCCATCCCGGTTTTGTGGTGGCCGATGAGGTTCATCTGATCAACGATCCCCATCGCGGGCCGGTTGTGGAAGGACTCTTTGCCCGCCTGAAAACGCGGCGTCCTCAAGGGCTGTGCGCACTTTCGGCAGTCATAGAAAACCCGGAAGAACTGGCCGGATGGCTGGAAGTGGATTTGTTAAAAGGCACGGAAGAGGACCGGCCCGTTCCGCTTACCATTTCCTGCGAATTTACGGAAGATCGTCTCGAACAGCTAAGTACCGTTCTGAAATCCTGCACAAACGGTTCGCAGGCTCTCGTTTTTTGTAATTCCCGCCGTGGAGCGGAGAAAACCGCCCGCGACTTGCAGGAAAACCTGAATATCCCGGGCGATGAATCAAGGCAGCACGAACTGGCCGGTCGTATCCGGGAAGAAAATCCCGGGCTGACAGAACTGAAGAATCTGGTGTTAAGCGGGTTTGGGTTCCATCATGCCGGATTGACAAAAAATGTCAGGCGCCTGTTGGAAAAGGCTTTCAGGGAGGGTTATCTGAAAATCCTAACCTGTACCCCGACATTAGCGGCCGGCGTCAATTTGCCCGCCGAGATAGCCGTAGTTCGTGATATTTACCGTGCAGATACCGTTCGCGGGCAAATCCGGCAAACGCTTATTTCCAGCGGAGAACTCCTCAATATGCTGGGCCGTGCCGGGCGCCCTCATCAATCCGTATCCGGTAAAGGAATCGCCCTGATCTCTTCTGACCACGAAAACGACAAAAATATTCAGGGATTAAAAACCGCACTGGAAGAGGGACATGGTGGAAAAGTACAAAGCCACCTCTCCGACAGTTTTGAAGCCATCATGCGTTTTGTCCTGGCCGTCATTGCCGATCATGGGGAAACGACACTCGATGATATTGCGGACGTCTATGTTAACACCTTCAGTCATTATCTTGCCGGCGATGAAATCAGTTTCGACCGATCCTTTGAGGAAGACATTATGGAGGATATTCCTTCCTTCCAAAAAGTAAAAAAGGCCGGCGGTTCGATCTTCATGAAAAATCATAACCTATTGCCGGATGGGGTAAAAGCAGGTATTGTCTCCCGCAAGCCGGACGGGAAAGAAAACAGCTATGAAGTAACGATAAAACTTACAGGCGTGGAATGCACCTGTCCGGCGGCTAAACGCTGGCACCGCCACGAGGTCTGCAAGCATGCGGCATGCGCCATCCATTCATTGATTTTCGGGGAAAACATTGATGCGGAAGCACGGGCGCGGACCATCTATAATTGCGGCCACGTATTCGCCGGAACTCTCAATTCGGGGACCAAACTGGCCAAAGCGGTGGAGATCCTGGAAATGTGGCACCTCCTGGAAAAGGTGCCGGGCGCCTGGCAGGTCACTCCCATAGGAGAGATAGCTGTTCAGACGTATTTTGACCTGCTGCTGGTACGTGAAGTCCAGAAACAAGTGGCTGAGTCGGAGGAAGCAGATTATCGAACCGTGGTTCAGTGGGTTGTTGAAAACTATTTCGCCGATGAAAAAGTGCGGCCCAGATGGCATCAGGCAATAAAAGGCTGGCTGAATGAGGTGAGCATCGATAAGATTCCCATGCCTACCGGCTATCGCGGCGATTTTGAAAACCAGAGGGAAGAGCTGGCCCAGGTGTGCCGATTATACGAAAAGGCTGCGCGGACGCTTGGAAAAGAGGAATTGGAACAAGCCGCAATGGACGCCTCCAAAGCGATACATTATGGTGTGGCACCGGAAGTAGCGCCGCTTTTGGCTCTCAATCTGGCACAATTAGGCCGTGCCCGCGCCCGCCACTTATACGACGCGGGGATTCACGATGTATCGGATCTGGCGGAAGCGAACGAAAAACATATTGCCGGCCTGTGTCGGGTTTCCGGAACGATAGCACAAAACTGGATCTCCCGGGCGCAAGAAATCCACAATACCAAAAACGTCCGGAGCGACATCCTGTCCACTTCCGATCCCTCTATCGATGATCTGCTCTCCCGTTTCAACATCGATCCGGTTGCATTGATCTCCTGAATCCATGACCACCTTAACACCGGCGCAGCAAAAAGCAGTGGATTATGAGGGCCCGTACCTTCAGATCATCGCCTGTGCCGGATCGGGCAAAACCGAGGTGCTGGCCCGGCGGGTCGTTCGTCTGTTAAAGAAAGGCATCGATCCAGCCTCAATTATCGCTTTCACTTACACAAAAAAGGCGGCCCTTGAACTGAAAAACCGGATTGAAAAAAGGGCGGCTCTGGCCGATCCACAGTTCGCCGCGCTGCCGCCGGCCGCCCGCGGGATGTTTATCGGTACCACACACGCCTGGGCCTATAATACACTGCGCGATACAGGCGGGAATTATGAATTGATGGATCCGCTTACAGAGGAAGGGGAATGGGCCCTGCTTCTGCGCGTTGCCCGCCGCCTGGGAGTCGTAGACCTCTATCAACAAATATCAGGAGGAACGGGCCGTGTGGGTGTCGCTCCGGCCATTGATCATTTCCTTCAAAACCTGGAGGTGGTTTACAATGAACGAATTGACAGAGGCCTTCTGCAACAAAAGGCACCGGACTTCCATAACATCCTCCATAAATATGAAGATTTGTTACGCGATATCCGGCTTATGCCGTTCCGTTCGATGATCGAATATGCGGTCCGGGAACTGGGCGAAGGCGGCCGGCTTTTTCGAAAACTGAACGGCCGGATTCGCCATGTACTGGTGGATGAATATCAGGATCTGAACCAGGCACAAAATGAGATGCTCAAACGGCTGGCAGGATCCACGGCACACATCACCATTGTGGGAGACGACGACCAGGCGATTTACCAATGGCGGGGTGGAAATGCCGCTCTGTTCACGCACTTCGACAGACAATATCCGGATGTGAAGCGCCTGAAACTGGATAAAAACCACAGATGCCATCCGCAAATCGTACATCTCTCCCGTATACTGGTGGAAAGGCTGGAAGACCGGCTGAAAAAGAAACTTGAGGCTTCCCGCGAGCAAAACGACAGCAGGGCAATCGAAGTTTTTGTTTCAGAAACCCCGGAGTCCGAAGCTGCAGAGATAGCCCGCCGGATCGAAAAACGGATCTCCCAGGGACATCCTCCCGGTGATATCGCCATACTTTATCGTTCCGTAAGAACATCGGCACGGCCACTTATTGAGGCGCTGCGAACCCGTAACATCCCCTGCTTCGTAGCCGGAAAAACATCCATGCTGGCCCAGGAGGAAGTGCGGCTCATCATTCGCATTTTTGTGAAGTGGACGGGTAATTCCTGGTTTCCTCAACACCGTATCCCCGACCCTGTTTCTGATACATCACTCCTGAACCAAATCCAGGACGTCTGCGGAACCGGCCAGAGAGAATCCGAAGTTATTTTGGAAGAACTGAAGAAAACAGGCGATCGGATTAAAAATGGCGGCGTGGATGATATCATCCGTGTGTTTAACGAGGTTGTTCATATCCTGAGACTGCCATCCGACAATACCTACGCAGGGTTACAGGAACATCACCTGGGACAGCTATCCCGGCTACTGGCCCGGTTTGATCACGCAATCCGCCGGGCCATTCCCGCCTCGTTCTATCAGACAACGGAAAAGTCGGCCCGGGAAGAAGCTCTGGAAGACCGTGCCATTTCGGAAGATGACGAAGGGTCGGACCACAAAGGCGTAAATTGGTTAGGTATTATGCCCGGTGAATTGTACCTGATACGCCTGAAAAAATATCTCGAATCGTTCGCTTCCAGGGCGGCTGAAGACCCCTCTGGTAACGATCCCGATTTCCGGGAAGCCGTTCATATTATGACCATCCATCAGTCAAAGGGACTGGAGTTTCCAATCGTCTTTGTTCCCTGCCTGGTGGAAGGGCGATTTCCTGTGAAAAAACCGGGACAAACCTATTGGCACATCCCGAAAGATGTGTTCGACCGTTCCCGTTATGAAGGAACTGACGACGATGAAAGACGCCTGGCATACGTGGCAATGACACGGGCAAAAGAACTGGCAGTTCTCAGCTGTTTCGGAAAAGACCCGTCCCGGTTTCTTGTCGAATATATAAAGGGGGCGAGTGAACAGACTTCGAAGCTCTGCATCCTTCCTCCACAGCTCACTTCCGAAGAAGCGCCGGATGAGCTCCTGGATCTGAGCTTTTCAAAACTGACCACATTTCTTGAATGCGGCTATCGATATTGGCTGCGCCATATTTGCGGATTCCGTTCACCGCGTGCACCCCAGCTGGGTTTTGGAAAGGCGCTTCATCACGTCATTGCCGAGCTTGCCCGCTGTGCCATGCAAGGCGATCTGCCTGACAAAAAGAAAGCAGACCAAATCCTCTCCCGTGATTTCTATCTCCCGTTTGCGGGTCCGGTCCCCGATAGCAGACTCAGAGAAGCCGCCCGGCATCGAATCCGGCACTATCTGCAGCATTACGGAGAGGAATTGATCCGCACCCGCCGGCCTGAATTCTCTTTCGAAGTCCCCCTGGAGAACGTCCGTATCCGCGGACGTGTCGATCTGATATTGCATACCAGTGAGAAAGACCCGAAACAGGTTGCCCTGATCGATTTCAAAACTTCTGTTAACCGGCCGCGGGCGGAATTTCACCGGAACCAGTTGCGCCTGTATGCCGACGCAGCCAGGCGTATGGGATGGGAGCCGGTCAGCCTGGCAATCCACGACCTGGATGCCAATAATGGAAAACGTATTTTCATCCCGCCGGATGAGACCGAACAACTCACATTTGCACATCAGCTTCGTTATTGGGCCAACCAGATCAGCAAGGGAGAATTCATTCCCACAAACGACCCGCGAATTTGCAGGGGCTGCGATTTTCGGCAGGTTTGCCGGCACAGTCCACAGCGGCGCTAATACGAATCTGCAAAGCCGTTATCGATTGAATGGCACCATTTCTTCCCACCGGCAGTAGCTTTGGTGAGCCGGAGATGTTATCATAACAAGCGATGTGGTTCAGGAACTTTATGGAGCAGGAAACTTCTTTTTCCCCTCATTCTGTTCATGGGGAAACTGCTCAGATCCCGGAATGATAGGTTTACAAAGACAGCGAATCGTGTTGGTGGGCGGCGGATATGC
>CAZNHE010000042.1:0-24022 GCA_964572735.1 uncultured Chitinophagales bacterium
AGCTTTCCAAAAGTTTAAACCTTTTGGGAAGCTTTTGGATTGTCTAAAACGATCTGTAGAATCTGCCGGGCGAGTTCTGTCTTTTTGCCGCTCAGGGTTCGCGTGACCTCCCGGCTGAGCATCATTACGGTATTGGTATCTGATTCAAACCCTTCATTTTCTCCGGCAACGCTGTTCGCAATTATCCAGTCGGCTTTTTTGCGATCCAGTTTCTCGCGGGCATTTTTCTCCAGATCATCCGTTTCCATCGCAAACCCGATGATCAACTGTCCGGGCCTGCGATGCCCACCAAGCCATTGGAGGATATCCGGCGTACGCTCCAGGTCAAGAGCCGTCACCTCATCATCCTTTTTGATCTTTCGGGAGAAAACCTTTGCCGGAGAATAATCCGATACGGCCGCCACCATGATAACCACATCGGCATCTGAATATTTCTTCACCTTTTCAAACAGATCTGAGGTTCCTGTAAAGGTGTCGGAAATCATTCCCTCCGGTTCAGGCAGAGCCACTTTACCATGCAGAAGTGTGACCTCCGCTCCCAGGTCGCGTGCCGCTTCGGCCATCGCCCAGCCCATCTTTCCGGAGCTGGGGTTTGAAATAAAACGCACCGGGTCGATATATTCGCGTGTAGGTCCGGCCGTTACCAAAACCTTCCGGCCTGTCCAGGGCTTGCCCCCTTCTTTCGAATGCCGGGAAAAGAACGTTTCCACATGGTGCATAATTTCCTCCGGCTCGGGCATGCGGCCCTCGTCATCCAGACCGCTGGCCAGGTATCCTGATGCCGGATCCAGTACATCAAAACCAAAGGAACGGGCTTTTTCCAGATTGGCCTGCATAGCGGGAGAGCGGAACATGCCTCCGTCCATCACCGGGCAGAGAAGAATGGGACAACGGGCGGCCATTACCGCCGCCGTCAGCACGTTATCACTTATCCCGTGGACGACTTTCGCCAGCGTATTGGCTGTGCATGGCGCAATGACGATCAAATCGGCCCATTCGGCCCAGTGAATATGCCGGATCCAGTCGTCGCCGGTCTGAGGTGGACTGAAAACAGCGTCGGGCACTTCGGTGCGGCTAAGTGTCCGGAATGTTTCGGAACCCACGAACCGGGTTGCCGAAGCCGTCATCATTACCCGGACTTCGGCTCCCTCCTTTTGTAAAAGCCGTAAAAAGGATACGGATTTATAGGCCGCGATGCTGCCCGTAACGCCTAAAAGTATGCGTTTCCCGGCCAGCATGATATATTAGTGCCTGGCGGATTCAGGCATCCGGTAGTAGATTTCCCCCTCTTCCATTTCATCGAGTGCACGCTGCGCGGCATGTTCCCGGCGCTCGAATTCCTTGGAGATACGTTCCTGCTCCTCATTAAAGGCGAAGTCATCTTCCTCATCGAACCCCTCAAAATATTTCAGCTTCTCATCCAGCTCCATCTTCTCGCGAGCTGCGATCTGCCGGGCGCGTTTTGCCATGATGGCAATGGTTTCATAGATGTTGCCCGTTTGTTCCTGGAGCGTTTCGACATTGCGGGTTTTGGCAGGCATAAGATATCAGCTTATATTGGGTTGTTGTTGTACAAAGTATTGTTTATAAACGACTCAACCAGAGATTTAGCCTGGCTATACGCCGTTTCGAGATCATTATTAACGACCGAAACATCAAATTGTTTCTCATATTGCAATTCCATCTTGGCCCTCTCCAGCCGTTCGGCCAGGGTTTTGTCGTCTTCGCTTCCCCGCTTCCGAAGCCGGTTGCGGAGTTCTTCAATCGAAGGGGGTTTGATGAAAATGCTCAGGCATCGCTCGCCAAACGTTCTTTTAATAGCAAGAGCGCCTTTCACTTCGACGTCAAACAGAATAAAATATCCTTTTTTCAACTGTTTTTCAATTTCCGGGCGCAGCGAACCGTATCGTTGTCCGTTATAGAATTCCTCCCACTCCAGAAAATCGCCCCGATCGATGTGATCCTGAAACGCCGCTGGACTTATAAAATGATAATCCACATTATTTTTCTCACCGGTACGAGGCGGGCGCGTCGTTGCGGAAACGGAAAATCTTAATCGGGGAATCTCCTGCAGCAGGCGCCGCGCAATGGTTGTCTTGCCGGAGCCGCTGGGTGCAACAAGGACAATTACATTCCCCTCTGCCGCCTCGCCGCTCATTCGATGTTCTGTATTTGCTCCCGGATCTTTTCGAGGATATCCTTTATCTCCACGACGGCATGTGAGATAGAGGCGTCGTTTGCCTTCGCCCCTATTGTATTGATCTCCCGGTTCATTTCCTGGCTCAGGAAATTCAGGCGCCGGCCAACGGCAGTATCTTTCTCCATAGCCTCCCGGAAGAAGCGGATATGGGACTCGAGGCGCACAATTTCCTCAGTAATATCAATACGGTCCGCCAGAATGGCGATCTCCTGTTCCAGGCGTTCGGGATCGAAATTCTCGTCTCCCAAAAGCGCTTTAATACGTTCCTGCAGTTTCTTACGTGCTTCCGGAGCGCGATCTCCCGCCCGTTCTTTAATGCTGTGAAGCATCTCTTCCATCGAAGCAAGTCGTGCGAACAGATCATCGGAAAGATGCTGCCCCTCCTGGGTACGCATCTCCCGCAGGTTTTCGAGTGCCCGCTCCAAGGCCTGCGAAGCAGCATCGATCTTGTCCGCTACTTCGGCTTCATCCTCCTCTTTTGTCGTAAAGATATCCTCAAAATGCAAAAAATGATCGAGTGTGAGCGGTTCACTCAGCCCGACCGTTCGTTCAAGCTGCTCAAGAAGGGACTGATAGCTTTTGATGAGTTTGGGGTTCACGGCAATATCGAGTTCCTCTTCTTCCTGGCGATCCAGTTCGACGGTGATGTTGAGTTTACCGCGCTCGATATGCCGGGCGACCACCTCCCGCAGTGCTCTTTCGGCCTGGCGCAGGCTTTGGGGAAGGTGCATACTGATATCCGTGAAGCGGCTGTTCACCGATTTTACTTCGACAGCCACTTTCAGGCCATCCGACACATATTCTCCCCGGCCGAAGCCGGTCATGGAAACTAACATAACGTCTTTTTGAGTATCAGGATGATAGAGGCATGGATAACAGACGGCTCAAAATAAACAGGAATGATCCATTTTAAAAGCCTGTGTCTGCTTCCACATTAATGAGTTAATTTGAAGTAGTCATGAAGAAGGGCCGCATCTTCCCTGTTCCTTTCCGGTTTCGGCCGCCAATGCCCTGCTTTTAACCACAAACATCTACAGGATGAAATTACTGAGGAGTTTTGTCCTCATCCGAAATTCCTGAAAATCATGAAAACAATATCCATATTACGATCTATAATGGATGCCATTATTCGTTTTAGCGATCCATTTCGTTCATAATGCGATGCGCCAGTTCTTCTGCTTTTGCCCGGCTCCCTGATTCCGCATATATCCGCACGATCGGCTCAGTATTGGACTTGCGCATGTGCACCCAGCCTTCATCAAAAATCAGCTTCAGGCCGTCGATAGTTATCGGCCGGTTTTTCGCATAACGTACTTTCAACGCCCTGAGCACGGCCTCCGGATCGAGCCCTTCCAGCGGTTTTTTCATTTTCACGATATGATAATCGGGCAATGTCTGACGCAGCGACGCCAGGTCCGTATTTTTTTCAGCAAGCAGTTGCAGGATCATCGCTATACCCACCAGCGCATCCCTGCCGTAATGCAGGTCAGGATTGATGACCCCGCCGTTGCCTTCCCCGCCAATCACGGCATGGTGTTTCTGCATCTCCTTCACCACATTAATTTCACCGACAGCCGACTGATAACAGGGCTGACCAAACTTCCGGGCGATATTTTGGGTAACATCGGACGACGAGAGGTTGGTGGCACAAGGTCCGGGGTTCCTTTCCATCATAAACTGAGTGGCAAGAGCCAGCGTATATTCCTCACCGAGCAATTCGCCGTTGTTCATCACCAGGGCCAGGCGGTCGGCATCGGGGTCGACGACAATACCCGCATCCGCCTTCGCCTCTTTCACTTTCCCGCAGATCTCCCCGAGATGTTCCGGGACGGGCTCCGGATTATGGGGGAAAAGTCCGTCCGGCGTACAATTGATACAATGGATCTGTTCCACTCCCAGTGCTTTCAGCAACGCGGGTACCGACTCCGATCCCGCGCCGTTTACCGCATCAACCACCACCTGAAACTGCTTTTCCCGGATCAGTTCGGGCCGGATGTAAGGCAGGGAAAGGATCTTATCGATATGATACTCAAGAATCTGATCATCCTGCTGCAACTTCCCGATGTGCCGGTAATCCTGCCAGGCGATCTCTCCCCCTTCGGCGATTGCCATCACTTCGGCTCCCTGTGCGGCATCCAGGAATTCTCCCTTACCGTTTAACAGCTTCAGTGCGTTCCATTCCGCAGGATTATGGCTTGCCGAGATGATGATGCCGCCGGAGGCCCGATGTTTCAGGACGCCCATTTCGACGGTGGGTGTAGGAACGACCCCCAGAAGCACGACATCACAGCCTACGGCTTGCAGGGCCGAGACGACCACCCGTTCACACAGTTCTCCGGTAACCCTGGTATCCCGGCCCAGCACGACCTTTCCGCCTTTCACCCAACTTCCGAAGGCTGCCGTATATCGGGCCAGATTTTCCGGGTTAAGGTCACTTCCAAAAATCCCCCGGATCCCGGATATGGAAACCATTAATGACATAATTCTATGTGAGACTGGTGAATGGTTGGCAATTTGTCGAACCCGGGTTAGCTGTTATCGTGCCATTGTTTTTCGATGATCCCCGACTGATGGTTTTCGTACCGGGCCATTACAAACAACAAGTCGGACAGGCGGTTGAGATATTGCAGGCAGTCATCCGATATTTCTTCCTGATGCCGTGCCTCTACCAGGAGGCGTTCTGCGCGCCGGCATACCGTACGTGCCAGATGGAGTGCAGCGGCGGCCTGTGATCCGCCGGGTAAAATAAAAAAACGAAGTTCCGGCAGCGTATCCTCGATTCCATCAATGAAATGTTCCAGCTGTGCAACCCGGGTGCCGGAAATTCGTTTGGTGACGGCTTTGGAACCGGGTGGAGTGGCAAGATCGGCTCCCAGGACAAACAGATCATCCTGGATCACATCCGCCATGCGTTCCCCTTCCTTCGAAAGTCCAAAAGAGCGGGCAAGTCCGATGGCCGAGTTGAGCTCATCAATCGTTCCGTAGGCGTCGAGCCGGGGCGACGACTTTGAAACACGCCCCCCTCCGAACAGCGACGTTTGTCCGCCATCACCCGTTTTCGTGTATATCTTCATAACATGCCTGACTGAATATTGTCCAAAATACGAGCCTCTGCCGTAGGGAACAACCTGATGGTTCATCGGACAGGCCCGGGACATCTTTACCTTGTACCGGAAGTTTTTTTGAAACGGACAAAATGGCGAGTCCCTCTGAAACAGAAGTTATAATTATGTAATTTCCATCGTCCATTTACGGGTAATCTGAAAATCTATACGACGGATCAACATGTGCAACGCAAGATTATGAACACGAGTGAACGATCTACAAAATACCGGTTCTGGTCGACTCTGGGGCGAAAGATAGTTACCGGAATCACAGGTATCGGGCTGGTAATATTTATCATCGAACACCTGATTGGCAACCTTCTGCTGCTTAGCTCGAATCCTCATTATTATAATGCGTACGCGTATAATTTACTGAGCTGGGGAGTACTTCTATATACGATAGAAATCATTTTGTTGCTTTTTTTCCTATTCCATATTGCAGGAGGCGTGTCTGTTTATCTGAGGAAACGGCATGCACGGCCACAAAAATATGTAAAATATCAAAGCATCGGGAAACCGAGCCGGCAGACGATTAGTTCGAAAACCATGATCTGGACCGGTATTCTGCTGATTATCTTCATTATCTTTCATCTGATCACATTCAAATACAACCCCAGCCTCTCGACTGAATATGTTACAATGGTTGACGGGCACAAGGCCCATGATTTTTACCATCTTGTTTATAATACCTTTCAAAGCCCCTGGATGACGCTCTGGTACGTCATCATCATGATTTTACTGGGCTATCATTTGCGCCATGGTTTTTGGAGCATGTTTCAGTCGCTGGGCGCAATGAATACCCGGTTGATTCCCGTTATCTATACGCTGGGAGTGGTCATCGCAATTCTCATTGCATTTGGATTTCTCATCATCCCTATTTGGATACATTTTGCCGGAGGTATGGCATGAGCATCATTGAAAAAGAATTATATACCGTCAATCCCGACGTCAACGTCCTAAAATCGAAAGAGCCGGATGGTCCGCTGGAAGAAAAATGGCGAAACCATCGCAATAAGATTCATCTGGTCTCTCCAAATAACAAACGAAAACACCATATCATCGTTGTGGGCACCGGACTGGGCGGGGCTTCGGCGGCCGCCAGTCTGGCGGAACTGGGTTATAACGTCACTTCACTTTGTATCCAGGATTCTCCCCGGCGTGCACACAGCATCGCTGCCCAGGGAGGGATCAACGCCGCCAAGAATTATCCGAATGACGGCGACAGCATCTGGCGCCTGTTTTACGATACCATTAAAGGAGGGGACTTTCGCTCGCGGGAATCAAACACCTACCGGCTGGCCGAAGTCAGCAATAACATTATTGACCAGGCGGTCGCACAGGGGGTCCCCTTTGCACGCGAATACGGCGGTCTGCTTGCCAACCGGTCTTTCGGTGGAGCTTTGGTCTCACGCACATTTTATGCCCGCGGACAAACCGGCCAGCAACTCCTGCTGGGGGCTTATTCGGCACTTATGCGCCAGGTAAATGCCGGAAAGATCAGAATGTTTCCCCGGCGTGAGATGCTTGACCTGGTAGTGATCAATGGAAAAGCCCGCGGTATTGTAGCCCGCAATCTCCTGACCGGCGAGATGGAGCGGTATGTCGGCGATGCAGTGGTACTTGCTACCGGCGGATACGGAAACGTGTTCTTCCTTTCCACAAACGCCAAAAATTCGAATGTGACGGCAGCCTGGCGCTGCTACAAACGAGGCGCCTGTTTCGCCAATCCCTGTTACACGCAAATCCATCCAACCTGTATCCCCCAATCAGGCCATTATCAGTCGAAACTGACTCTGATGAGTGAAAGCCTGCGTAATGACGGACGTGTATGGGTCCCGAAAAAAAAGGATGATAACCGCCCGCCGGACCAGATTCCGGATGAGGATCGCGATTATTATCTGGAACGGAAATACCCCGCTTTCGGCAACCTGGTACCGCGCGACGTGGCTTCACGCAACGCCAAACAGGTATGCGACGAAGGACGCGGCGTAGGTTCCACGGGAAAAGCGGTATACCTCGATTTCAGGTCGTCGATTGAACGTAACGGCGTAGATTATATCCGGGATAAATACGGGAACCTGTTTGAAATGTACGAGCGTATCACCGGAGAGAACCCTTACCGGGTGCCGATGCGCATCTATCCGGCCGTACATTATACGATGGGAGGCCTGTGGGTCGATTATAATCTGATGTCTACCATCCCCGGCCTGCATGTGATCGGAGAGGCCAATTTCTCGGATCACGGAGCCAACCGGCTGGGAGCCAGCGCCCTAATGCAGGGCCTGTCGGACGGATATTTCATCCTTCCCTATACACTGGGTGAATATCTCACTTCTTATGAGATTGAGGAAACCGATACCTCTCATGAGGCTTTTGCCGAAGCAGAAAAGACGGCTTTGGATAAAATCAACAGAATGCTCCATATCGACGGCGATAAAACGGTGATGGAGCTGCATCGGCAGCTGGGGCAAATCATGTGGAATAAGGTGGGAATCGCACGCGACAGAGAAGGCCTGGAACAGGCGATTGAAGAGATACGGAGCCTGCGTGACGAGTTCTGGAACAATCTGCGGCTTACCGGCGAGAAGAATACCTACAACAAATACCTGGAATTTGCCGGACGCGTAGCCGATTTCCTTGAATTGGGCGAACTGGCCGCCATCGATGCCCTGCACCGCGAAGAATCGTGCGGGTGCCACCTGCGTGAGGAATACCAGACCGGGGAAGGGGAAGCCTTGCGTAATGACGATGATTTTGCTTACGTGGCCGCCTGGAAATACCAGGGGGAAAACGAAAAACCCGAGCTCAACCGTGAGCCCCTCAAATTTGAGAATGTGAAACTGACGCAGCGCAGTTATAAATAAGAGTTGAAAATTGAAAGTTACAAGTTTCGTTCGGCACGTAACCTTCAATCTACAATATGTAACCTGTAACCTGTAACCTGTAACCTGTAACATTTTATGAATCTTCATCTGAAAATCTGGCGGCAGGAAGGTCCCGATGAACCGGGGAAAATGGTTGATTATTCTGTCAGCGATGTTAATACGGAGATGTCATTCCTCGAAATGCTTGATGTACTCAACGAAGAATTGATTGCCAAAGGAGAACGTCCCATTGAATTTGACTACGACTGCCGCGAGGGTATTTGCGGCTCCTGCAGTATGGTAATCAATGGCATCGCACATGGTCCGCAGCAGCATACCGCCGTCTGCCAATTGCACATGCGCCATTTCAAAGACGGACAGACAATTTACATCGAGCCATGGCGCTCACGGGCGTTTCCAATTGTCAAAGACCTGGTAACCGACCGCAGCGCTTTCGACCGCATTCAGGAGGCCGGGGGCTACATTACCGTTAATACAGGTGCTGCTCCGGATGCCAATACCATCCCTATAGGCAAGGAAGTGGCCGATCAGGCCTTCGATTTTGCGACCTGTATCGGCTGCGGCGCCTGTGTGGCCGCCTGCCCCAACTCCTCGGCGGCCTTATTCGTCGGCTCCAAAATAGCCCATCTTTCTCTGATGCCACAGGGAGATCCGGAACGGCACCAACGTACGATAGCCATGGTCGAGCAGATGGAAAATGAAGGATTCGGCGACTGCTCCAACCATGGAGAATGCCAGGCTGTCTGTCCCAAGGGCATTTCCATCGAAGCCATTGCCATCATGCGCAGGGAATATTTTAAAGCGGCTTTTAAGAAATAGGCCGGATCTATTTTGTCTGAAGGATATCTTCAAGCCGACGAGATATAGTTTTAAGCATTTTGTTCGCTTAATCTCTCCCATTCCACTTTCAATAATCGAGAATTATATTATCTTGAGGTTTGTTAAATATCTATGGATAGACTACAACGAACAACGCACCAGCCATCATGAGTAATCTTGAAGAAGATTTTAACTATTATTTGGAACACAGAGAAGAACTTCTGGATAAATATTATGGAAGGTATATAGTGATTAAAAATAGCCAGGTAATTGGCGATTTTGATTCAGAGCAGGAAGCTTTCGAAACAGCTTCTAATAACCATGAAGTTGGAACGTTTCTCATCCAACACTGTGTACCAGGCGAAGCAAGTACTAACGCTACTTTTTATAGCCGAGTCAGATTAATCTGAAATGCAAAAGTTTAGGGTAGAGCTACCTGGAATTGCAAGTGTATTAATAACACCAATTGCGATATTTTTACCTTTTCCCCTCAATATCCCTCCTCAAGATTGGCCAAAACCCTTTCAAACAAGAGCAATATGGGATACGGGTGCTACAAAAACCGTTATCACTAAAAATGTAATAGACAATTTGAATCTGAAAGCATCGGGGAAAATTCGAGCACATGGTGTGCATGGATCTAAAATTGTCGATACTTTTCTGGTACATATTGGTCTGCCTAATCAATTCTTGGTTACATCAATGAGAGTTATGGAAGGTGGCTTAGACGGTACTAATGCAGATGTATTGGTTGGCATGGACATCATCAGCAAAGGTGATTTTATAGTATCAAATGCAAACGGCAAAACGTCTTTCGAATTTGGAATGCCTGCAATAGGAATATCTCTTTCGGATCAATATTCTAATCAATTTGGTAAGGGTGTAAAAATTCCCCGAAATCTTAGGGTAAAAATTAAACATTTTAGGAATGGCCAGACTAAAGAAGGGAAATATAAAGATTTGCAGAAGAATTTAACTTCTGACGATTGGTGCATTTCTGAGATATTAGGATAGCTATAGTCTCCTATTTTCCTTTTCGAGAATGGAAATAGAGGATCGTCTCACCCTGTCATTTGATCCGGTTTTAGTCTGTTTCTAGCCATCCCCGGTCAACACAACAAATACTTCTATACAAAATGGAACCCCCGTTACTGGACAATGCCCTCGCTATTCTGAAGAAGTTTTGGGGTCACGACCGGTTCAGGGATGGGCAGGAAACGGCCGTTCTTTCTGTTCTTGAGGGAAAAGATACCCTGATTATCCTGCCTACCGGCGGCGGAAAATCAGTGTGTTATCAGGTGCCGGCACTTCTCAGGGAGGGGCTTACCCTGGTTGTCTCCCCGCTTATCGCCCTTATGGAAGATCAGGTGAAGCAGCTATCCGGGAAGGGGATACGCGCTGCGGCCATCAACAGTATGCAATCGGTGCGGGAGGTTGAGCAGCATCTCATAAACGCCCGGAACGGCATGTATGATCTCCTGTATTGCTCTCCCGAACGTCTGGAAAGTTCCGTCTTTCAACATGAACTATCGGGGCTTTCTCTGTCATTGATTGCTATCGACGAGGCGCATTGCATTTCGGAATGGGGACATCAGTTTCGCCCGGCTTATCGCAGAATCCGCGAAGCCTTAACCGATTTGGATAGCTCCATCCCCTGGATGGCACTCACTGCTACGGCAACCCCAGAGGTACGGAAAGACATCCTGGAAATGCTTGCCCTCCGCAATCCGGTTGTCGTTGCCGGCGGATTCGACCGCCCCAACCTCCAGTGGTGGGTCGTCGAGACCGAACGTAAACAGGAGAAGCTGCTCGAAATGGTGGAACGCGCTTCCCGGAATAAAGACTCGGGACTGATTTATACCGACACACGGAGATCCAGTGAGGATTTGGCCAGGCTGTTGCGGGATCACGGCTATCAGGCCAGGTCCTATCACGCCGGATTACCGGTAACCAGACGCCACGATATCCAGAAAGCCTGGCTGGACGACCGGCTTCCCTGGATCGTTTCGACCAACGCTTTTGGGATGGGAATCGATAAGGACGATTGCCGTTATGTTTTTCATTATACGATGCCTGCTTCCCTGGAAGCTTATTATCAGGAAGCCGGACGTGCCGGACGCTCCGGTAAACCCGCCTTTCCAATCCTGTTATACCAGGATCCGGATTTCCATCGCCTTCAAAATATTATCAAACAGAACTACCCTGACAAGCACCGGCTGAATCACCTGTATGCGACTTTGTGCGACAGCCTTGAGGTTCCTGTCGGATCGAACATGGAAAAGGCGAAACCGGTTGGCATGGCCGGACTTATCCAGAGAAGCAATCTGTCTGAAAAAGAAATTCTCGCAGGCCTCCGTCTTTTAAACCAGTTGGGGTTGATTGAGCTGATCACCGATTATCAGCCGGAGCTGGGTGTGCAATTCATCATTGGGCAGGACGCTATCATCGATTTCGCCGCAACGACGCTCAACCGGCCTAAAGGTGATTTTGTAGACCGGCTTTACCGGCTGTACGGTCCCGAATCGCTACATGAGTATCGATTCCTCAAACTCGAATACCTGCTGGATAAGTTGGAAATCTCCAGGAATAAACTTATCAAAGGAATCGGGGTTCTTCAGCAGGAGCAGATTCTCATTTTTGAGGAACACAATAATGCACCTCTGATCGCTTTGCCGGAGGCCCGTTATGGTTCCCTGCCCTATTCCACCGGGGAATTGGAGTCCTATCGCAATATACTGCTGGAAAAACTGCGATTCATGCAGGGGTATATCCATACAAAAGGATGCCGAAGCCGGTATATCCGCACCTATTTCGGGGAAGAAAATGTACCCGATTTCTGCGGAAAGTGCGATAACTGCCGACGCCGCCTTCAGGATCAATCAATCCCAGAGGTGAAACCTCAAAACATCCGGCTTTGTTACCATCTTTTGAAAGAAAAACCGCGGACGGCCAGGCATCTCGCCAGGGATTCCGGTTATTCGCCGAAAATGATCAGACATATTCTGGAAATACTGCTGAGGGAAGAGCTGATCACCGATTCACCGGAGTCTCCGGGTTTGTTTTCCGTACACCATTAACCGTTGCTTTCTCCGCGGCGCCGGTCTTTGCCGTATCGGCCTTTGTAGTGTCGGTCTGTTCCCTGATGAAAGTATTCACTTTATCTCTGTCATTCTTCAACTTGTCGAGAGCACTTTTGAGGATGTCCCCCTCCTGACCGGTTTGCTGGTAATAGTCGCGACTTCGTATAAACTGTGCTTCCGTGATTTGATACTTATTCAGAATGACCTGACGAATGCTGTCTGCACGAATCGAGTCCTGCGTGGCACGATAAAACGCCCGGTCTAATTCCAGATTCACAAAGATCTCTATGAACTGATCCCTGGGAATTAAATCCGGCGGTTTATTGGAGGAACACGAGACGATTGTGACCATTATCGCAGCTACGATCGGCAGGAAGGGTTGATTCATGGATCAGGAAGAAGGCGGTTTGGGATTCAGCGGACGCATCACGATCTCATCTACAAGAAAATTATCCGGCGTCTCAAGCAGATGGATAATAAGATCCGCCACATCCGTTGCCTGAAGCATATTTGGATGGGGATCCGTATCCTCATTATTCTCAAAAAAGCTGGTAGCCGTTGATCCCGGAAATACGCAGGTCACTTTGATGCCATCGTACCGCAGCTCTTTCATCAACGCCTCAGACAGCCCTGCAAGGCCGAATTTTGTGGCATTATAGCCCGAAAGATTCGGGTTACCCACTTTTCCGGCAATAGAAGCAATATTCAGGATATGACAGACTGATGTATTTTGCTTCATCAGAGGCACGACCAGGCGTGTGAGGTAAAAAACCCCGCTCAGATTTGTCTCGATCATCGCATGCCAGTCTTTCAGGGATAACTCGTCGACTTTATTATACAAACCAAGGCCCGCATTGTTAATCAGGATGTCGGGCAAATGTTCGGCATGAAATGTATGTTTAATCCAGTGTTCCAGCTTATGGGGATCCGTGATGTCGGCGGTTACGGGTACAAATGTGTTGCCGAGCAGACGGGCGGAAGCCTCCAGCTTTTCTTTGCCGCGTGCCAGGCCATATACCGTAACACCCTGATCCACCAGTTTGCGGGAAAATGCCTCACCAAGTCCGCTGCTGGCTCCGGTTACAATTGCTATCTTTGAGGGTAACTGCATGCCCTTTTTAACGTACCTTCATTTAATAATGTTTCCGTTCAAAGAAGGAATATATGACTGAATACGATTGGTACCAAAACACAGACGGTTGCCTGTACATCGACATCGGCAACACCCGGATCAAGGCTGCGATCCATACGAAGAAGGGCTGGCAGGTCGTTTTTAACGGAGCTTCTTCCGACGATTTTCTGTCTTTTAAGGATTTTGCGGAAACGATTCCTTCTGTGATCCAAAAAGCCGTTGTAGCATCGGTGATCCGGAACTGGCAGGAGGTGCGGCGTCACCTAAACGCCCGCCATACGGTAACAGAAATAGCCGTCCCTCACGTAAATCCCGCTCATCTGGATTATAAAACCCCCGGAACGCTGGGAATCGACCGGTTTTTGGCCTGCCTCGGAGCCTGGAGCCACAACCGGAAAGATGTGATAGTGGTAGACGCCGGAACCGCCTGCACCATCGATTTGATGGATGCAAACGGGGTTTTCCGCGGGGGCTATATCACCCCGGGATTGTCCGTTCGCGAGAAAGGATTGTATGAATTCGCGCCGTCGCTTCCCGGGGTGCCGCGTGTGATCCCCGACACGTGGCCCGGAAAATCGACCGCAGAATCACTTCAATGGGGACTTACCGGCGGATTTGTTAGTGAGGTTTATACCGCCATCCAACAGTACCGGCGTGACTATGCGAATCTGGAAATATGGTTGACGGGCGGCGACGCGATTTTACTCAAAGAACATCTCGCGGTTGAATGCCATATTGATCCGAATCTGGTATTTGAAGGAATGCGCAGTTTTCCCTCCATCACGAGAAAAGAAGGCCAAAAGGAAAACGGATAATCTCAGAACATGAGTCTCGGATTAGAGAATATCAGATTATGATTGCAAATCCTTCAACCGCATTTGTCATTGGTGGAGAAATTAAAGACAGTTTCTTAATTGGCTACTTCAACAACAGCCTTATATGTATTTTCATTGGTAATATTTTGCAATATAAAATAGGCCAAATCAGCCCGATTGATGCTAAGGCATTTATCCAGCCAGTCATTTATTGCATAACGGTACTTACCGGTCGGCGGCTTATCCTTCAGCCGGGGAGGGCGGAATGAAGTCCAGTTTGTGCCACTTTCCCGCAATATTGCCTCCATGCGGCGGTTGTCTGCATAAGGATGTCGAAACACACGCTGCAAAACATATTTTGCAACAAGCCGGAGCACAAACGACAATTTGGGGCTGGTTTCAATGGCTGATGCGGACATGCACATAATGCGGTTTATTCCCGCACCCTGCATAGCAGAAAGCATATTGGCAACACCCTGTGAGTACAGTGTAGTAGGATTTCGTGACTGCGCACCTATACAGGAAATGACTGCGTCGTGTCCTTTGGCAATTGTATTGAAACTTTGCAATTGTGTTACATCTCCCCGAATGATATTTAAATGAAGATGTGATATTGTCACCTTTTCCGGATTGCGCACTACTGCACTAATATGATGCCCTGCTTCAAGAGCCATTTGCAGGAAAATCCTGCCGGTGCGTCCGGTTGCGCCAAAAAGCAACAGGTTCAGCTTCTGATTACTTTCGTTCATTCTTTCTAATTCAATTAAACCTGAATGCACATAACACAAAAATGGTCAGTAACATCAGCAACTGGGAAATATGAAAAAAATTAAGTCGCTTTTTTATGCGCCCGATTTCGCTTCCGATCGCTATTCCCTGATTTGAAGCAATCAGCCTGTCTAATTTTTTTCCCTGTTTCGGTCCTATAAAGATTACATTCAGGATAATGAGCAACACCAGCACCATTTTTACCTGGAACCATAATTGCGTTTCTACCTGCTCAAATACAAGAAGGGTGACGCCGGCAACCAGTACCAGAATACCGCCTGCTGCCAACAGCGGTGGAAAAGACAACATAATTTCTCTAAGCCACTTAGCTTTTTGCCAGTCGTTTTCCACCAATTTCCAGGATTTGCCAAATGCTGCAAAATCGGCCAGCATAATACCGGTCAACATAACAAAGCCCACAATATGCATAGTAAGCGCCGTTTTAAACAAAATTAGATCCATGGATTTACTTCTATTTTTAAGTTTAAATAACAAATATACATCTATTTTGAAATAAACAAATGCTCAATAAAAATAGTTTTTATAAATTTGCTTCTATTTTGGAGTAAATAATGATGAATAAAACCGTTTCACTAGTCAACGAATGGGGAGCATTTGAAGCTAAATATCCCGATGGCACCATTGAGGATTTTTGCAGATACTACCTGGTTAGAAAAAACCAACAGCGCAAAAAGGGAGTGTTAGTTGGAGGCGTTGTTCCCCATGTCGTTGACGGACTCTTACTGAAGATTATAGGCAGGATTGCCAAGCTGAACATGCTATATGCCAAGAAGGCACTTATAGGTACCGGTTTGAATCAGATAGAAGAATTTGGCATGCTCTTAACGATCAGGCAGGAAAAAAATCCGCAAAAAACAGCCGTGATCTATGCTTCTCTTTTTGAGTTATCCAGTGGCACTGAGATGTTGAACCGCCTGAAAAAAAGAGGATTGATCAAAGAATATGCCGATACGGAAGACAGACGCTCAAAAAGGCTGTCACTGACGGCAAAGGGAGAAAAGGCCATAAATAGATGTTCGGAGAAAATACTGAAAAACGCCAACATGCTGATGCACGATTTGTCGGATGATGACAAGAAGCTATGCATTCGACTCCTTCAGGACATTGAAATAAAATACTCTGCTTATTGGCAGAAAGATAAGAAACAATCTTTTGAAGAAATATATAATCGTATTATGAGCGAGAGGTGATGTTCAAATGTATAAAGTATTGTGTTTTATGAGGCTATTTCATCCCATTATTTATCATCCTGAAAGCAAATCCCGGGAAATAGCAGCTCAATTTAGGTAACACGACAGCCATGCCAACATCCATACACCATTATCAGGAAAAGGGCTCCTTCCAAATTCAGGCTCACAGAATAAGTACCTTCTGTTTTTGTGTAATGAGCCGAAACCGACCGACTTTCGGCAATAAATGTTACGTCAGGTATGGTCTGGTCAGAAAATTAGCTTCCTGATATATCGGCATAAAATTTAAAAAACAATAGCTTATTATTTACACGACAACCGGCCTTTTCTAATCTTTTATATCATACTGCTTCATCAGCTTCAGAAGGACGCCGTTTGTCCATCCAAAGCCATCCTGCAGGGGGTATTCACCACCGCCGCCGGGTGCGTTGATATCCTCCACATTATACTTCTCCATCAGTTTACCGGTTTTCCTGAATACTTTCACATTCAAATGAATCCAGCGCAGAGCGATTTCTTTCGCCAGTGGCGAATAGTCATAATTATTCAACCCTTCAATGGTGATATATTCCAGCGGAGCCCAGCCGTTAGGTGCATCCCACTGCTGCCCTGTATTCTTGAGCGTCGTGACGGCTCCACCCGCTTTCAGAAATTTCTCGCCGATGATATGCTGCACGTCTTCGGCCTGTTGCTTCCCGGCAATGGTAAAAAACAGGGGAAACATGCCTGCCAGCGTCAGGGCGTTCGAGTGTTTGTGCTCGCGAATCAGGTAATCACAGAAAAACCGTTGTTGGGGATTCCAGCAATACTTAAGGATGGCTTTTTTGCGCGCCTGCGCCTTTTTCCGGTACAAATGCTCCGCAGACGTGTCCCCCGCAATTTTGTAGCTCCCGGCGATCGTTTCCTCCAGATGATAAAGCAGGCAATTCAGATCCACGGGTACCACATCTGTTGTACGGATCGTTGTCAGATGCCGGCCGTCGGCAAACCAGCGGCTGCTGAAGTCCATTCCCGACTCTGCCGTGGAGCGAATATTCCGATAGAAGATCTTTGACGGCTGCTTTGATTCGGCGGCCGCTTCCACATCCGCCTTCCAGGCCTCTTCTCTCGGCCAGTCGCCCCTGTCCCAGTACCGATTCAGGATGCTTCCGTCGGGCATCCTTACTGTATGACGGGAGGTATCTGTCTGCGATAAGCGGTCGGCTCCGTTCATCCAGAAATGATATTCCTCCAAAAGCGCACTCTGATAGTCGGTATAAATCCTGTTTCCCTTTTCCTTTGCCAGGAGGTCCAGCATGAGTGAGAAGAAAGGCGGCTGCGAACGGGTGAGGTAATAACTGCGGTTACCATTGGGAATAAAGCCATACTTATGAATCAGGTAGGCGAAGTTTTTCACCATATTCTCTACCATATCCGTTTTTCCGGCGGTCTGCAGGCCCACCATAGTGAAATAGGAATCCCAGTAATAGATTTCGCGAAACCGCCCGCCCGGCACGATGTACGGATAAGGTAAGGGCAGCAGCGTGCTGTATGGCCTCGGCTTGTCGGGTTCCCGGCGCAGGACATCCCATAGCTCGTTGATATGTGCGATGACTCCCTCGGCAATGTCCGAATGGTAATTACTTTGATGATCTGCGGGGAGATTAAAATGAGCCTCCACAAACTGTTTCAGATCGAAGCCGGGCTTGTCTTTTTGCTTCCGGTACTCATTCATGATTGTCTGGGGCGATGTTTTAGGGGTACAATCCACGAATGTTTTGCCATCCGGGAAAACCGACTGCATCTGCACCTTCCTAAACAAATCTCCGTACCACTGGCGGGGTGTGGCTTGTTGCGCAAAAGCATGGATACACATCATCGACAGCAATACGGGTAAAATGAATACTTTCTTCATAATCTTATTATATGAATGATGATATGATTACTCTATAACTCTTTCCCTGATTTTTCTTGTGTGAATTTTTCCCCTTACATGGAAAACATCCGATTCGAAATGGATGATCCTCCTGTTACGACCCTGCAACACAACACACTGTTAATTTACTTATCCGTCCGGTTTCAGTCAACGAGCCTGTGCCCGGCAGCTTTAGGCATTATATCCGGAATTATCTGGAAGTAAAATTCTGACTCAGATCGAACTCTTTTTTATACTCTTTGACCGCCCGGTAGATTGCCGAAGCCATGATGCTTTGCCCGTAATCGCTATTCAGATACCTGGCTTCCTTCGGGTTGCTGATAAATCCGAGCTCAACAAGAAGAGCCGGCATTGATGCGTAATATAATACCACGAATCCGGCCTGTTTGATACCGCGTGTACGCCTCATGGCATGATCCGAGAACTGGTCATGAATAAGTACAGCCAGTTTCTGTGCATTGGCCATATTACCGCTATTGGCCAGCTCGTAGATCAACAATTGTTCATCGGTCAGTTGGGGACTCTCCTTATCATTCTCCAGCCGAACCACGCTGTTTTCCCTTTTCATAACCTGCAGCGCCGACTTGCTTTTCGACTGCCCCAGAAAATAAATCTCCGTACCATAAGCCGAATGGGCGGGTGAACTATTGCAATGAATAGAGATAAACAAATCACCTTGTGCCTTATTTGCAATATGTCCCCGGTCTTTCAGCGGAATGAACTTATCGGTGTCCCGGGTGTAAACCACCTTCACACCCGGCATGTTTTGTGTGATATAATGTCCGACTTTCAGAGCCACTGAAAGGGCGATATTCTTCTCCTCGATACCATGATATCCTATCGTGCCCGGATCTTTCCCACCATGCCCCGCATCGATGACCACAACGTCAAATTTGATCTTCTGCTTTTGCTCTATATAATTCTGATCAACATAGCTTCCTCCAAGGGATGCCGTAGTAAATACGCCGGCCGGGTTGCTCATCCTGGCCCAATCAAAAGGGGCAACCCCCTTGGTAAGCAGGTCCACATCTTTTTCCGGGGCCCGGGTAAGCGCAAGCAAAAAATCGTGACCGTTACGATCGGGATACCCGCTGCAAATAAAATGAGATCCTTTCTTAAGCTGAACATCAACCCCCAGTCCCCAGGGAATGTCGTATATCTTCACATCCGTAACAGGACCGGTCTCCTTATCCACTTTTAGATGATCGTGGCTGATCGACTTCTTGTACAGCAATACCTGGATTTTATCCTTTGACGGCTGCAATACCAGGAATGAATCGGGAGCACTGGTGAGCCGGAAACGGATGACGTATCCTTTATGGTCCTTGCGGGCAGCCACGGAAACCTCCCTCAGCACATCCTCCGGCCCGGAGGAAGCAATAACCGGGACCGACCGGGAAAAACACAGGAGCAATAATCCGGCTACCGGGAACAGGAAACGAGTCGGGCTTAACGGGCGGATGTTCATTATCAGTCTACGGTATCACTGAAGCATAAGTGAGGCAATTACGGCCGTGCATGTACGATAATGGTACTATGTTATCAACAATTCGAGCAAGAAGTTACAGGAAGGTACCATTTCTCCGGAATATTTACAGAATTCCTTTCAGATAAATCTGTTATTTTGAAAAGGAAGAAGGTCCCTGCCGACTTCTTCCTCCGCCGGATTTTGATCTGTATTGGTTTGAAAAAGTTATTAGTTTTGATAAATGATCCTGTTAAAAACAATCATCATACAGTTTAGGCCGCGTTGGATTGGTTAATGCACAGCATCCCGTTACGCAAACTGGTTATTGTGATTCTACTGGTTGTATGCAGTATAGTAAGCCTGTTACTCCTGAAGCAGTCATACAGAGAAAGCCGCCCATTCCCCAATTTACGTACGGCAGACAGTCTCATCGCATCCGTCTGTCACGATTTCGGGATGAACCGGTCATCATGCCGCATTGAAACGATCTTCACCCATCCAGGCTTTAAGAGAAAAATCTGGCACATTGCACTTCCGGTGAACCTATCCCAGACCTTTTTTCATTATGATCTTGCACAGAAGGCGGCGCCGTATCACATCGAAACCCCCGCACAGGTCGATCTGCGTGAAAATACCATGAATATTCAGCTTTATTATCGCGGTACCGTAATCCGCACTCTGGCTCTGAGGAATGATACAAATATTGTCCGCCATAACCTGGCTGTCAGCGTTATCCTTTTCTTCAATCACCATCCGGATAAGCAGATAATCCATTTGATTCATTCAATGGGGGAACCGATAAAGGTTGCTTTTAAGACCGACGACGTCATCAACACCGCCTCCTGGCTGCGTGTACCGGGGATGGAGGACTTTGATGTAGCCTATTGGATTGACCAGAGGCCTTCGGATGACGGTTCCATGGATAAATGGTATATCGGCGAACAGATACGAAACCTGAAAAAGATGGTCCGGAATCCTGAGATTCTCGTTGGTCCGGATGCCGGCAATCACCGGCGGAAACTGTGGATAGGGATCTGTGAAAGGCGGGGACTGCGGTTGATGGATGCTTCGGATGCGTTCTGGATATCGGGAAACACCCCGGTAGGCTCGACAACCACCATCCTGCGTCGGTTTTGCAAACAGGCTGCCCTCGACCGGCATCCGGTTCTGGTCATGGAGGCCGACAGACAGAATATTCGACAACTGAAGATGACCATACTGAACGAGCGCAAACAGGGACTGGTTGTTGTTTCGCCCGTACAAAACCTGGAATAGAAAAGAATGAGCGGGTTATTGCACGACAACGGCCGAAGACTGCTGAAGTTTTTAGAAGCAAAAGAATTTCCTCAGCCCGAATACATTCATATTCGGTACCCGGTCCTGTTCTGTCACGGGTTCGGTTCCCTGGCGAATGTCATCAAACCCTCGCCCATGAATGATATCTGTATGCTGGCACGATCGCACGGAGTCGCGGCGTTCGCTCCCAATATCATCCCCTATCATTCTATCCGTGTACGGGCACAAGACTGGAACCGTCTCGTCGGAATTATCATGAAGAAGACCCGGAAAAAAAAAGTAAACGTCATCGCTCATTCGATGGCGGGCCTCGACATTCGCTACCTGATCTCGCGCCTGGAAATGGGAGGACGAATCAGTTCACTTACTACCATTTCCACTCCTCACCATGGAACCAGCCTCGCCGAATGGGCTCTCATGGCTCCCATAAAAGTACAGGAACTGCTTATTGAGATATTCAACTGGATGGGCAACAGCCTTTATCCCAGAATGCGCAGTGACGTCTGGACGGCGACGCAGGAGTTGACGCGGGAATATGTCGAAACCATGTTCAATCCCCAGAATCCTGATGATCAAAGCGTGAAATACTACTCCTATAGCGCGGCCTGCGGAAAAAACACGCGAACTTCCATCAGCCGTTTCATCCTGCCTATGAATAGTTATATCTATGAAAAAGAGGGCATCAACGACGGATTTGTTGCCGAAGAGAGTGCTCACTGGGGGGAATTCATCGAGACTACCCGGCTTTCTCATATCGGCCAACTGAGGATCAATCTCTCTTCAGAAGAAGAAAACGAATGGAGGAACTTCTGGATCGGCGTGCTGCAGATGCTCAGCAAAAAAGGGCATTAACCTGCGGGGAGTCTTATTTGGTCTGTTCCTGATCAGAGGGGGTCATAATTACAGGGCGTGGAGGGGATTTGTACTAAGCCGATCTGTGTATTTGCACATTTAACTTCTCAGGCAATATCCGTAATGTTTTCAAACCTCTTTGAAGATTGAAAACGTTAATTCAGAGATCAACTTTTCATGATACGCCAACGGATTACGGACAAATGTTTTGCTTTTACCGCCTGAGCAGTGAAGCCCTCCTGTTCCGAAAATGCCGGGTTCAGTCAACTTGTTGAAAACCGGCAGCCTGTTTAATCATCTCACGCAGAATCTATTTCAAAAACAGCCACCAACACGCCTCTCGGAGGAACAACCATGAAAAAATCCATTACTGCAGGACTATGCCTGATATTCGCCATGAGCTTCGCTTCAATAACAAAAGCTCAGATTACCTTGACCAGCTCGGATGTAGATGCCCTGCTGGGGCAAACCTTTAATGTGACCACCTACGAAGCCACCGCTCCAGAGGGGTTCGATGATCTGGTTTCCCTGAAGGGAGAAAATCAGGTCTTCGATTTTACAGGTATAACAGCCTTCAACGATACCTTAAGCGGTAAATTCACGTACCTGAATACCTCCGAGCCGACCGGTCTGCCCGGGGCTACGGATACTTCTTTTACGAACGCCAATACTGTCATTGCCGTAGACCTCTCCGATAGCGCAGGCACCGATTCCACAAGCTGGATTTACGAAAAGGTGAACAGTGAGGGAGTCTATACCGCGGGGTTCGTGTTTGTTAATTATACGGATAGTACCAACGATACGCTCAAGTTTGCCTTCAACCCTTATATGCAGAGCCTGAAATTCCCGCTCACTTACGGCACTACCTGGAAAGACACCGCGAATTTCATCATTCCAATACCGGATTCTCTGAAAGAACTGGGCGCCAGCATGTCGATCTCCCGTATTGAGGATGCCATCGTTGACGGCTACGGAACCCTGGAATTACCCGGTAAAAGTTCCGATTGCCTACGACTGATGATGAAGGACACTACAATATCAAATATAAGTTACTCCTTCGGCGGGATGTCTTTTGCGCTTAAAGACACAAACGTATCGACAACTATACTGTATGTCACAAAATCATTAAAAGCCCAGGCAGCCAGTATAATCCTGGGACCCGATGGGACCGTTACGTCCGCAAGTTATACCATTTTGTCAAGTGGAACGCCCATTGAAGCTCCACGAGGCAGCACAATCGCAAAGAGCTACCAACTTAACCAGAATTATCCGAACCCGTTTAACCCGAGCACCGTTATCAGCTATAACCTGAAACAGGCCGGACCGGTGAAGCTTCAGGTTTATAACGCCCTGGGGCAGTTGGTGGCAACGCTGGTGAATAATGCCCAGGCTGCCGGAGATCACCAGGTGCGGTTCAATGCCACCGGATTAACCAGCGGGCTTTATTTCTACAAACTACAGGCGGGCAATTTTACGAAAACTAAAAAAATGATGTTGATCAAGTAGATTTTTAACTGGAGTTAGTTGCGGCGCATTTCTACCATGCGCCGCAACTAACAAATGGTGTCATGTCAACTGCACTCTGTCGGTTTTTATTTTTCACCCCGGTATTCGGAGCGCTGAGGCTTCCGTACCGATGCTCTGGAGGCAGGGTTCTGCGTTTTTCCAGGGGTAACCTCGTAGGAATCAGCCAGAGAATTACACGATGTACCACACCGGATTTAATAATAAGTCCGGGAAAAGCCGACTTCTAGTCCCGCTAGGGACTTCATATTGGTAGAACATGATTGATTTCCCCGCTACACCGGGCCTTTAGGTACGGAATAGGTGCCAGACGATCCAACAGAGATGAGCGGTACACCTTCAAAGCGGACTCTTGTCATATATCACACCTGCCGGCACGAGGTCGGGAAAGAATGTTTGCGTTTTCTGCCAAGATTTGACCCCTACGGGATGGCGCCGGGCTATGGACAAATTCGGAGGTAGCATCATATCGATTATTTCCTGTCGTATATGTTTCTTTGCGCGGTATCGGGGCGAGAAATCGAAACCGACAGAATGCAGTTGACATGACACTGATTCAGAAGGTTATTATGCTTTTAACAGTTAAGCCGGGAGAGGCTTTCCTGCAGAACCGCTACCGGTAGATTTGCACCAAATGAATCTGTGCATTTGCACATTTAATTCTTCCGACAACATCTGTAATATCTTTAAATGTCTTTGAAGATTGATAATGCTGAATTCAGGGATCAATGTCTTGATATCAACAGATTACGAATAATTATATCGCTTTTGTCACCTGAGCAGTGAAACTATCTTTCTGTCCTGTAACGCTGTTTTCATCCGACTTACTGAAAACCGGCTGCCTGCCTGATCATTTAACACAGAACCTGTCTCAAAAAAACAGCCACCAACACATCTCCCGGAGAACCACCTATGAAAAGATCCTTTACCGCAGGACTAACTCATATGATATT
>CAZNHE010000042.1:24032-24281 GCA_964572735.1 uncultured Chitinophagales bacterium
ATTCATGAGTTTCATCTCGATAGCCTCAGATCAGATCACCATAGATGACTCGGATTACAAAGCCCTGGAAGGGCAAACCTATCATGTTATCACGAATACAACCAACAATGCCGGCCGCCGGCTCAGCGCCCTCACGGCTCTGGCCGGACAAAAAGGTGCAAATCAGGTTTTCGACTTCACAAGTTTCACCATATTCAATGATACCCTGAGTGGTACGATGGAATTTATAACACTGCCTGCCGATCTGCC
>CAZNHE010000043.1:0-16445 GCA_964572735.1 uncultured Chitinophagales bacterium
TTGTACCGGTGGTGAGACTCGAACTCACACTCTCAGAGAGAACACGATTTTGAGTCGTGCGCGTCTACCAGTTCCGCCACACCGGCATGGAAAAGCGGTCGTATGGTAGCTCCAAATATAGGGGAGAACAGATCATATCGTCAACCCGGATTTGAACCGGGATTTACAGGATGAAGACAAGATTTGTAGGATTTCTTCTGACATTATCCTGAATCACCGGGAAAATCCCGGTTCACGTTCCCACGGCTTGCATTTCCGAAAAGCAGCCCGCATATTGCAGGCTGACTATACATGATGATTCGGCTGGGGTGATAAATAATCGCCAACCTTTCTGATTACGGTCGCCATTTTCCATATTGACCAGTAGACAAAAGGGGCAACTGTGAAATTATATACCAAGTTACTCGAAGTTTTAGAGCTACACGGGGTACGTCACATCTTTGGTGTTCCCGGCGACGCTATCAATCCGTTGCTGGAGGCTCTTCGAAGGCAGGAGGACATCAAATATATTCATGTATCTCATGAAGAAAGCGGAGCATTTGCTGCCAGTGCGGCCGCCAAATTATCCGGAGAGTTGCAGGTTTGCGCGGGCACCGTCGGTCCGGGCGCCATCCATCTGCTGAACGGATTGTATGATGCTAAAAAGGATCAGGCTCCGGTCCTGGCCATTGCGGGTCAGGTGCCTTCCCAATATATCGGGAGTAATTATCACCAGGAGGTAAATCTGAACGTCCTGTTCCAGGACGTGGCCGATTACATTACGGAAGTGCAGAACCCGGAACAAATGCCGGATGTGGCGATTGAAGCGTGTAACTCGGCCGTTGCCAATCATAGCGTATCAGTGATTATCGTGCCGTATGATGTCGGTCAGAAGGACGTCCCCGATTTGCCGGTAACTGCGGTAACACGTGAGATGCTCAGTCCGCTGAACCCGGCGCCGGACCGCATCGGAGAGGCGGTGGAAAAGATCAATGGATGCGGGAAGATCAGCCTGTTTGTTGGAGAAGGAGCACGGGGAAACCGTGAGGGTGTTCTCAAACTGGCGGAGAAATTGCAGGCACCTATCATCTTTTCGCTCAAGGCAAAAGACATTATCCCCTATAATCATCCTAATACGGCGGGGGGACTTGGTCTGCTTGGCAGCCGTGCGGGAGTTCGGGCTATGGACGATTGTGAATTGTTACTAATGCTGGGATCCGATTTCCCCTACAAAGCCTGGTTCAGCCGGCACGGGGATGTGATCCAGGTAGACCGGCGGGCGTCGGTTGTCGGCAGGAGGCGCCCGGGAGCAGTGGCTATCCATAGCGAAGTGGGGCCGGTTGTAGATGCGCTGCTCGAACGGGTTCAATCCCGCTCCGACGATGATTTTATCCGGAAAATCCGTAAGGCGAAAAAAGCGTGGGATTCGTCCCAGCAGGAACTGGAGGGTATCCATCGCTCACAGGATGTCATTCACCCGCAGGCGGTTACGGCAGCTCTCAGCGAACTGGCTGATCCCGACGCGATTTTCACCTGCGATACGGGCGAGGTAACGGTTTGGGGCGCACGCCATCTGTACCTGAAGCCGGGGCAACGTTTTACGCTTTCCTTTAATCTGGCAAGCATGGCCTACGCAATGCCGGCCTCGTTGGGTGCACAGGTTATGTGGCCGGACCGACAGGTCATCTCTATGTCGGGCGATGGCGGCTTCAATATGCTGATGGGAGATTTTCTGACGGCTGTCAAGTACAACCTGCCGATAAAGGTTATCGTATTCAACAACGGTAAACTGGGCCTGATCAAGATGGAGCAGGAATCGGAGGGATACCCCGAATACCAGACGGATTTGCAAGATCCGGATTATGCTGCACTCGCTAATGCCATGGGCGGAAAAGGGTTCCGTGTGGGGCGGCCCGACGAACTCACTCCGGTACTCAGGGAAGCGCTCTCAGCAGACGGTCCCTGCATCGTCGATGTCCCTGTCAATCCGGGTGAACTCATCCTTCCTCCCAAGATTACATTATCCCAGGCGTTTGGCTTTGGTATGGCCAAATTCCGTGAACTTTTAGAACCGCGATAATTATGCGTCGTTCATTCCTTTTTTTGAGTTTCATCATAGCCGCCATCGCCGTAGCCATCTGGTGGGCACATTCGGGCGACTGGTGGCTGTTGATCATCGTTGGTTTCCTGATTTGTGTGGGTTTTTATGATATGCTGCAGCACGAGCACAGCATCTTGCGTAATTTTCCCGTATTGGGACATTTCCGCTATATGTTCGAGTTTATTTCCCCGGAAATTCAGCAGTATTTTATCGAGCGGCACACCGACGGCCGGCCAATTCCCCGTAATCACCGAAACCTGGTCTATCGCCGGGCAAAGGATGTGGACGATACCCATCCTTTTGGCACGGAGCTCAACCTGTACGGGCCCGACTATGAGGGAATCAAGCATTCGATGTACCCGGTTGATCCGCCTGAAGAGCCGCCCCGCATTTTGATCGGCGGGAAAGAGTGTACGCAGCCTTATTCGGCCTCTCTGTTTAATATCTCGGCCATGAGCTTCGGGGCGTTGAGTAAAAATGCCATTCTCGCAATGAATAAAGGGGCCAGGGTCGGCGGCTTTTATCACAACACGGGCGAGGGCGGTCTGAGCGATTATCACCTGGAAGGCGGCGGCGACCTGGTATGGCAAATCGGGACCGCTTATTTCGGCTGTCGTACTAAAGAAGGACGCTTTTATCCGGATGAATTTCAGAAGAAAGCGGCTCATCCTCATGTGAAGATGATCGAACTGAAGCTTTCACAGGGGGCCAAACCGGGCCACGGCGGGGTGCTTCCGGCGATCAAGAATACCCCTGAAATCGCCCGAATCCGGCTGCTGGAGCCTCATACGACGGTCATATCGCCACCCGGGCACCGGGAATTCTCCGACGCTGAAGGGTTACTCAGGTTCATTCGGAAGCTGAGAGAGCTTTCAGGAGGTAAGCCGACGGGTTTCAAGTTGTGTATTGGCCGAAAGAGGGAATTCACGGAGGTGTGCGAAGCCATGAAGCGAACAGGGATTCTTCCTGATTTTATTACGGTCGATGGAGCCGAAGGAGGGACGGGAGCTGCTCCGCTGGAGTTTACCGACTCGGTGGGTATGCCTCTGGAACCGGCGCTGCAGTTCGTTCATCAGTCACTGAAGGATTATGGGTTGCGGGATGAAATCAGGGTTATTTGCAGCGGGAAGGTCATTACGGCTGCGATGCTGATCAAGATGTGGGCGCTGGGAGCCGATCTGTGCAATGCTGCGCGGGCATTCATGCTTGCCGTAGGCTGCATTCAGGCCCTTCGTTGCAACACCAACACCTGTCCGACAGGGGTGGCCACCCAAAATCCCAGGCTGATGAAAGGATTGGTTGTTGAAGATAAATACATGCGGGTAGCCAACTTTCATAAGAACACCGTCAAGGATGCCATGGAGCTGATGGCCGCCTGCGGAGCCCATCATCCCGGAGAACTGACCCCCGATATTTTCTTGTACCACAGGGGATGGACCAGCCGCGTGAACGCCTGAGGGAGAACTGCAATTATTGGGACGATTCAGAGCTTACAGGACTATATCAGAAAATCTTTTCCTCATCCTGTCGATTCTGGTTCTAATGGTCGTTTAGAAAGTCTGATTTCTGTCGATGACATTACGTGTTGGGTAAAGAGTTATCTACAGGCCTTCGCACATGTCAAAACAAGCAGATATCGAAAACAGACTGGGAGCAGACTTTGCAGGATTGTACGAGTGGATCGGTTCTCTGGAAACCGAGCTCGAGCAGTGCCGTGCCACAGCCCGCAACTACGTTGAAAGTAAAGAACGCTATCATTGGCTGGTTGAAGGGGCCCTCGAGGCCATTTTCGAGGTCGATGAGTGTGGAATGATCATTGATTATAACACCGCCGCCGCACGCCTTTTCGGGTATACCCCTTCCGAATTCAGGCGGATGGAATATCAGCAGCTCTTTGCCCAAAGCTATCATGTCGAGATTCCGGAAATGGAGGGCACGCCGGCTGACCAGAATATCGTCCATCAGCTTTGGTGTCTGCGGAAAGACAGCTCCATGTTTCCTGCAGAAATCCATACCCGCCACCAAAAGGTAGGGAAGAGCAGCCGGCTATTGGTGTATGTCCGGGATGTATCGGACCACAAGCAGTCGGAGTTGCTGCTTACGAGTCAGAATCGTATTCTGGAATTCATCGCCAGAGGTCAGCCGCTGGAACAGGTACTCGACGCTATTGTGGTGTTGGTGGAAGTCTGTATTGATAACGCAAGCTGTGCCATCCATCAGTTCAACGCTTCCACCGGAAAGCTGGAGCATATGCGAAGCGTGCCCATGTCGACCGGTTTCCAGAAATATTTCGGAACGGTTCTGCCTGACAATCGCAACGGCTCAATAGGACTGGCCGCTCTGAAGAAGGAAATCGTCTTTTCCAATAACCTGATGGCCGACCCGATCTGGCAGAATTACCGGAAGGAAGTAGAAGAACTTGATCTCAAAAGCAGCGTCTCGATCCCGGTTATATTGAGTGACGGCAAGCTCGCCGGAGTGCTTTCAGCCTTCAATTTCGATCCGGAACAATATGCCATGCGTCTGCGTAAGCCGCTGGATGTGGCTGTTCATCTGGCAGGCATAGCTATCGAACGGCAGCGGTCCCAGCGTGAGTTGAGCATGCGCCAGGCCTGGTATAAAACGCTGTTCGAATCAACCCATGATGCCATTTTCATTTTCAGAGACAACATTTGCATTGATTGTAACTACCGCGCCATAGAGATCCTGAAATCCTCGCGTGAGCAGATTGTCGGCTTTACCACGATGGAATATTCCCCGAAGAAGCAACCGGATGGCCGGAATTCACGGGAAAGGGCACAGGAATTGTTCGCCAGGGCAGCGGACGGACACACATGCCTGTTTAAATGGGAGCTGGTCCGCCGGGACGGCAGGCATTTTATGGTAGATGTGAACATGCAGCCGGTAGCCGTTAACGGGGAGACGTTCATAAAAACCACTATGCGCGATCTGGAAAAACAACCGGGGTTTTATCGTGGCGAGGGCAACGGCTGGGAAATGTGGGAATCGGCTTTTGAGGGAAGTATAGAGGGACTCGTACTGGTGGCACCCTCCGGGGAAATCCTTCGGGCGAACCATGCCGCAGCCAGGATGGTCGGATACTCGGCCGATGAGCTGATTGGAAAACAGTGGGAAGCCTTTCTGGAAGACAACAGCCGGGTTAAAATGGATACTCATCCTTCAGACCAGTTCGAAGCGCGACTGCTGAGGCAGAAAAATGAGGGCTACACCACCGTTACAATCACCCGAAATCCCGTGGCATCTGCCGCTGGAAAGGAAAACTCCCTGGTGGTATTGCGTAACATTGAAGAATATCAAAAGGGCCTGAATTATTTGCTGGATTTCGAACAGCGCTATCGTTCGGTGCTCGGCAACGTACCCATCATCATGATTGCCATGGATGAGCAGAACCGGGTGAACTTCTGCGAAGGCCGCGGGCTCGATTCATTTCACATTCCACCGGAAGAATTCCTGGGGCGCCAGGGCGAAGGGGTTTTTCGCTCTCTGACCCTGCAAATAGGGAAACACGCCGGTGTTCCCATCATGCAACTGATCCCGGAAGTCCGGAACGGATCATGTTTCAAGGGGATTGTACGGCTCAGAGACCATTACTTTGAAACACAGCTTATCCCGAATACGAACCGGGAAGGAATGAATAAAGGCACTATTATTGTCGGGATGGATGTGACCGACCGATATGTAGCGGAACAGCAGCTGGAACGCCAGCAACAACTTTTTGAGCAATTGTTCCAGCGATCCCCCGCCGGCATCATCATGATGGACGAAAACGGCTATGTAAAGATGGTCAACCCCGCTTTTCAGGAAATATTCGGTTACAAAAATGCGGAAATCCTGGGGAAGAAGCTCGACGGCCTTATTGTACCGGAGGCTTTAACGGACGAAGCAAAACGCATCACAACCGGCTCCCGTTCCGGGATAACGGTACAAAAAGAATCGATCCGGCTTCATAAAGACGGCCACGAAGTCCCGCTGATCATTTATGGCTTTCCTGTAAAAATAAACGGGGATCGTATCGCTACCTTCGGATTCTATATCGATATCACGGATCGTAAAAATGCCGAAACGGAACTGCGAAAATCTCTTGATGATAAAGGGGTGTTGCTGGCGGAGATTCACCACCGGGTGAAGAATAATCTGGCAATTATAACCGGTCTCTTCGAACTGACGATTCAGAACGAGGCAGATGAGGAGATGAAGAAGAAACTGCTGGACACCGAGCTCAGACTCAAAACCATCGCATTGGTTCATGAGAAATTGTATCACACCGAACGGTTGTCGAGTATCGGCTTTGATCGGTACATACGGGAGCTGGTTTCAGGGATCTCCCGGAAAATGTCCCGGGACAACCTGAAGGTGCGCGTTTTCTATGAACTTGATCCTGTCGACCTGAACATCAACCAGGCCATTCCTGCGGCTCTCATCATTAATGAATTAATCACTAATGCCTACAAACATGCATTTCACGGCCGCAATAAGGGGGTCATCCGGGTATATATGAGCCGAATCCGGAATTGGGTGACATTATGTGTTCGCGACAATGGAACTGGTTTTCCTTTTCACTCCGGACGGAATATCAATAGGATGTCGGGAATAAAACTGGTTCACACCCTGGCAGAACAACTCCAGGGGCATGTGGAACTGGATATCAAAGAGGGGACGACCTGTACTGTTAAATTCAAATTGGAAACCTGACCCCAAACGGCCATACCTCCTGAGAGATCTTCGAAGATGCCTGGCAGGCGTCTTATCCAGGCATTCCGGGTATGAAAAGAGAAACCGCCCTGATGATTTATGGGAAAAGCAGTTTGATAATCATGGCGACCAGAACAACGTAAAGGAAGATGCGTATAAATTTCTCTCCTTTGGTAACCGTGAGTTTTGTCCCCACAATGCCTCCTGCCACTCCACCCGCGCCAAGTACCAGGCCTGCGAGCCAGTTCACTTCCCCATTCAGGGCAAAAATGAGAAGGGCCGCAATGGTATAGACGCTCACAATAAAAACCTTGTGCATGTTTACGTGAACGAGGTCCATCCTCAAAACACGGTGAAGTGCCATCATAATCACAAAACCGACACCTGCCTGGATGAACCCGCCGAAAAAGCCGATAGGAATCATTAACAGATGGGCCGCTGCCGAGCGTTTCCGTGATACGGGAGCGGCTACTCCCGGCGCAGATGCCGCTTTTCTCTCCGGACGGCGGGCCATCAGGATCATTACCAGTATGATTACGGCCGCCAGTACACGATTGAACCATGCCCCTGCCAGGTGAACACCTGCCCATGCACCGAGCACTGTTCCCGGAAGAGCGAACAGCGTCAGTGTCAGACTCAATCTGAAATTCGAATAGCCGTCCCTGTAAAACTGCCAGGTCGAGATCCCCGTCTGCAACAGAACGGCCAGACGATTGGAGCCGTTGGCTACCGGACCCGGCAATCCCATAAAGACAAGAGCCGGAAGAGCCAGTAATGAGCCGCCTCCTGCCATGATATTAATAATGGCGGAAACGAAACCGACCCCGACTAATAATAAGACGTATTCAACAGGCATTAAATGGAAAGCTGTGGATGCCCGTCATTCTTCCATACCCAGGGAAAACATATGTTCGAGATCGTACCGTGAGAAGGCCCGGAAAGCAATATGCGTTTCTGTGGATACAATACCATCCACTGCGGCCATATGGCGGGTAACGGTGTCGGCGAGTGCCTCATTGGTCGCCACACGAACAATAGCTACCAAATCGGATCGGCCCCCTACCGAATAGACCTCGGAAATCTGCGGCATATCCGCCAGTTTCTCGGCGACTTCATTGACTCTCGTTCGTTCCGTGTTGATTATAATGATAGCAGTGACCATGTTATCTGCAATTAAGCGGCTTATAATAAATAATAAAAGGATGAGAGAAAATACGCACTCCCGCCCGAATCCCGAAATGAAACGTGGACTTTCCTGCTCCGGATTCATAAAAGTATGATATTAAGGTAAAAAATCACTGAAGTCTTCATGCCCAAAGTACTGGAATTTCGACAGGTCTCCCTGCAATTACAGGGAAATCCGGTTTTGCAGGATTTTTCTTTTGTCGTGGAAGAGGGGAATAAGATGGTTTTGACGGGTCCCTCCGGTGTCGGCAAGACTACGGTTATCCGGCTGATTTCCGGCTTCCATATTCCCGATCAGGGAGAGATTTTATTATTCGGCCGGAAACTTACAAATGAGAATATCAGGGAGATTCGCAAGCAGATATTCTGGTTGCCGCAGAACTTTAATCCCGGTAACGGCATCGTCCGGGATTTGTTGAATTCGATCTTGGGATTCAGGAGAAACCGGGAGGATACCCTTTCGGAAGGAAGAATAAAGGATATTCTTACGGATTTATTCCTTCCGGATGATATTCTGGAAAGAAGACTGGAAACCCTGTCCGGCGGCCAGTTGCAACGGGTGGGTCTGGGGTTGGGATTGGCGATAAACCGGCCGGTCATTTTGTTAGATGAACCGACCTCCCAACTGGACGGCCGAACCAAGGAAAAAGCAGCGGAGCGTTATCTGAACAGGAAGGATATAACGCTGATCAGTGCTTCCCATGATCCGGCATGGATCGACCAAATGAGTCAAACCGTTAAACTTGACAGCAATGCAGACACTTGATATCTCATGGATTCGCCTTCTCATCGGCTTCAGCATTTTATTGATCCCCGTCTGGATCCTTTGGCGATACCGGACCGGGCTGATCGGGAAGTTAACCGTTTCCGTCATACGAATGACGGTCCAGCTGCTTTTCGTAGGATATTATCTTGAATATCTATTTGAGCTGAACAACACATGGGTGAACATTGCCTGGATGATTTTGATGATCGCCGTAGCCGATTATTCCACAATCGACCGGAGTGAGATGAAGATCATGCCATTGTTATGGCCGGTCTTTCTCGCCACCGCAATTTCCATCGGTGGAGTAGTTTTCTTTGTGATCGGCGTGGTAATTCATCCGTCCGATCTGTTCGAGGCCCGTTACCTGATCCCGCTGACGGGGATGATCCTCGGAAATTGCCTTCGCAGTAATGTTATCGGGGTCCATGCCTTTTATTATGGAGTCCGGGAACAGCGCCTTCGCTATGAATTTTACCTGACCAGCGGCGCCACCCGCAATGAAGCGTTATTCCCGTTTTTTCAAAACGCCCTGAAACGGGTGGTCAACCCGACATTAGCTTCCATGGCTACCATGGGTTTGGTGTCGTTGCCCGGAATGATGACCGGACAAATCCTGGGAGGAAGTTCACCTCTCACTGCTATTCGTTACCAGATCATGATTATGGTGGCCATTCTCACGGGAACGGTACTTTCTGTTTTTTTAGCGATCCATCTCGCCAACAGGAAACTCTTTGATAACCGAGATAATTTCAGAGCAGACTTGCTCAAAGACGGATGACTTCCACTTTTAAGTCTCTCTAAGGGGCGCAGGGATATCAACAAATATTTCACCGTACATCATGGATAAAAAGGAGTGTTTTACCCCTTCCTGAACTTAAAGGCGCCGGAGCATGCCTTCCTGCTCATCATTCCGTGTTCTCAGTTTCTGCCGGACAAAGAATCGGCGGGCACATAATTCGGGTTGACTTCGTCGCGGACAATCCAGGCATCCGGATATTTTTTCTTCTGAAGGATCCTGGCGAAGCGTATGGCTCCTTGCTGCGTGAGGAAATCACCAATATGCACACGGTACACGGGTGGCTTGAAGATGATATAAGCATGAGCCTTATAGGCAATATCAGGCTGCCGGAAAATCCAGTCGTTGAAACGATGCAGAACCGCCTCAGCCGAGTCTTTGTGTTCGGTAGAAATAATCTGGATGCGATAGCCGTAATTATCGCCATAGCCGATGGTTTCAGGGGTCTGGCTGATCTCAAAGGCAGCCGGAACGGTATTTTTTTGAGTGCCGTAAAGGTCGGATAGTTTACTGCGGTATATAGCAAGCTGCTGAGCATCCATAGCAGTCTGTGAAGGCTTATGTGTCGCTGTTGAAGCCGTATTTTTCGCTTTTTTTGTGGTGGATTTATTGGAGGAAGTACACCCTGCCAAGGCCGCCAGCCCCACAGCCATACACAGCAACACAGGGATGCCTGTGCTATTGAAACGAGGATATAATGACGAAATATTCATACTATCATTCTCTCTGGTAAACAACCGGATATTCTGTCGTTTTCGTTTCCCGGAAGAAATTCAGAACAATACCCCTTGGGAATTTCCCTTTACAACTCATCATCGGTCCGGGTGGCGAGACAAATCGTTTGTGAGTGTGGAGGAGTATCGAAACACATAAATTATTACAGGTTCAAATAAGATTATCTGATATCATATTATCTATGATCCGCGCAAAATAGGGAAAATAGGATTGTGATTACAGGTCATTGTGCCCCTGTATAATCCCCGGAGATCTTTCGCCGGATGCTATTTCAGAAAAAGCTTCGTGATAAAAACCATTTTGTTATTTTTGACGCCGGTAAGTGTTAAGTGTAAAGTATCCATCCGCTAATTATTGTAACATCCATGAAACATCTATACCGCCATCTGAGTTTTTTTCTGCTTTCGATGGGGACGGCGATATCCGCCTCGGCCCAGAATGTACAAACGCTCGACACATTGATTGTTTCCAAAGATATAATCATTTCTTCCAGCCGTATTCCACAGACGGCGGCTGTATCCGGACGAAATATCACGATTGTGCCGGGCAACACCATTCAGAATCTTCCGGTTCACACCCTTGACGAAGTGCTACGATATCTGCCGGGCGTAGAGGTGCAGTCGCGCGGAGCTTTCGGCACGCAATCCGACTTCAGCATGCGCGGAAGTACTTTCTCCCAGGTGCTGGTACTGATCGACGGTATGCGGCTGAACGATCCGCTTACCGCACATTTTAATTGCAATATTCCTGTAGCTCCCTCGGAGATAGCCCGTATCGAAGTGTTGCATGGACCCGCTGCCGCACAGTATGGCGCCGACGCCGTGGGCGGGGTTATCAATATCATCACCCGTACATTCGCGCCGCAGCATACGGATGAAACTACCAGCGCAGATATAAAAGCGGGATATGGCCAGTACGACCTGAAAATGGGACAGGCCGGCTTCTTTCATCATGGAACAAAGTATCGGATCGGTGCAGGAGGAATGTGGTTTCAGACGCCGGGACAAACGGTTGGTCCTGATAATAAAGACCGCTTTAACGTCAGAAACGGTTCTGTTTCGGCCGGTTTCGATCTGGGAACAGGATGGGATCTTGCTGTCCGGAGCGCCTATGACGATCGGGATTTCGATGCCAGGTATTATTATACGGTGAGTCCTGCTGATAAGGCTACTGAAGAGACAAGCGCCTGGTGGAATCAGTTACGACTCACGAACAGTATCTCCGGCCGGACAACGACGTTCGAGGCGTCTTTCAAGAATAATATTGATGAGTATATATTTAATCCGGCCTCCCCGGCCAATCATCATATTACCAATTTCCTCAATCTTCAGTTATATCAATATAGGACTCTTTCGCGCAGCTGGGAATGGAGTTATGGAGTGCAGGCAAGTAACCGGTTCATCCACAGCACCGACCGGGGAAGGCACGACGACTGGCATTACGCCGCTTTTTCCACAGCGCAGTGGAATCCGGTTCAGCCCGTGACCCTCACAGGAAGCCTGCGGCTTGACCATGATAATAATTACGGAACCGAGCTGATGCCCCAGCTGAGTGTCTCCTGGCGTACCGGCCAGTGGGTTTTCAGAGCTTCGGGGGGGCGGAGCATCAGAGCCGCAGATTATACGGAACGCTATATCTCGACAAATCTGGAAGGACCTCTTGCCGAAGGGCGAAATATCGGCAATCCCTGGCTGAAAGCCGAACGATCCTGGTCTGGTGAGGCGGGTTTCGACCTGTTTCCGACGTCCGGCATTCGTTTTTCAGCCACCGGGTTTCTGCAGGCTTCCTCAAACCTGATCGATTATGTGATGACAAATTCCGACCAGATCCCTGATAATGACAACCTGCAGCCGGACACCGAATACCTGTATGCGGAAAATCTGAAGAATGTGCGGACGGCAGGAGTTGAACTGGAGTTTTCTGTCTCCCAGGCGCTGGGCAGGGACTGGCTGGCCCATTATACACTGGGTTACACCCTGGCTGATTCCTACAATAGTGCACATGTGATATCGAAATACATTTCCAACCACGCCCACAATCTGTTAAGCGGGATTTTCACAGTGGATAAGAGAAACCTCAGAATCGGATTAAGCGGCCTTTGGAAACAACGTAAGGGGGATTTCGCGCCGGATATCAATACGCGAATGGCTCCGGATTACATGGTCTGGAACCTGAAGGTGGGTTATACAATAGCCGGACACGTTACCATGGGAGCTGAGGCCGATAACCTGTTTGATACCCATTATCAGGATATCCTCGGCGCCCCCATGCCGGGCCGCTGGATCATGGGAACACTGAGCTGGAAACTATGAGGTTTCTCGTGGAGGAAGAAAAATTCTCACCAAGACGCGAAGTCGCAAAGAAGAGTAGTGTGAAAGGAATTCTCGCAAAGACGCGAAGTCGCAAAGAAGGGTAGTGTGAAAGGAATTCTCGCCAAGACGCGAAGTCGCAAAGAAGGGTAGTGTGAAAGGAATTCTCGCCAAGGCGCGAAGTCGCAAAGAAGAGTAGTGTGAAAGGAATTCTCACCAAGACGCAGAGACGCAAAGGAATAAGACTTAATTGATATGATGCATGAGAATGAAATAGCTACTCTTATTGTGGATACCTGTTATAAAATCCATACCGGATTGGGGCCAGGGCTATTTGAGTCGGTATATGAAGAAGTGCTTTTTCATGAATTATGTGAAAAGGGATGTGAGGTGAAGAGACAGGAAAATATCCCCGTCATTTGGAAAGGCCTGAAAATGGAAATAGGGTTCCGGGCCGATCTGATTGTCAATGATAAAGTTATCATCGAAATTAAGTCTATAGAACACATAGCGCCGGTACATAAAAAGCAACTGCTCACCTATTTAAAGCTGACCAGCCTCAAATTGGGGCTCCTGATAAATTTCAATGAAGCACTTATAAAAAACGGAATAACAAGAATCGTAAATAAATTGTAAGGGGAATTCTCGCCAAGGCGCAAAGACGCAGAGGATTTTTTCTCTGCAGAAATACTATACCTCCGCGCCTCCGCGAGAAATTTTCGTTTTAGCGGGAAATCTATTTTTCAGCACCGGGTAAGCCGGAAAACCGACGGATGCCGCGTACGTAATATTGCCAGACCAATGAAACAGGCATCCGCCCGGGTAAATCCCTTTTAAGGATGATGTTATCTTTGCCTTTCCGGCGCTTCTTTTGCGTCTGCGGGAGCATTGCAATAAACCGGAAATAAGCATTTATGATTGCGATGAACTCCTTAAAATGAAATTCTGTCAGAAAACGGATTCCTGCCAAAGCGTCCAGGAACAGACGTACCGGAAGGCGCAGGACAAGATGTGAGGCAGGTTCATTTTTCCAGAGCATCAGCAGGTTATTACGGAAGTTATAGGCAATCTTCCGGAAGGAACCGGTTTGAAGAGATCCGCCCCCCAGATGATAAACCACACTGTCGGGCACATAATAAATCGCGTATCCCCGGTTTTGCAATCTCCAGCAGAGATCGATCTCTTCCATATGAAATTCAAAATCCTCGTCGAATCCGCACGAGTCTTCAAAAAGGGACCGACGTATTGCCATGGCGGCACCGCTGGCCCAGAAAATGGGGGAAATATCGTCATACTGCCCTTTATCCTCCTCAAGAGTATCAAATAGCCGGCCGCGGCAGAAGGGATACCCGAACCTGTCGATGAATCCACCGGCTGCTCCTGCATATTCGAAAGAAGCCTTGTTGCGGTATGAACGGATTTTGGGTTGAACAACCGCTGCCTCCGGTTTCTCCTGGAATATCCGGTTAACGGGATGCAGCCAGCGGGCTGTTACTTCGACATCATTATTCAAGAACAACAGGATATCTCCTGTAGCCCTGGCCGCCGCCCGATTGTTTCCTCCACAATACCCGTAATTTTTGTCCAGTCGCACATACCGGATTTGCGGATAGGTTTGCCGAACCCACCGTTCGGTGTCATCTTCAGAGGCATTATCCGCTATGACGATTTCAAAATCGGGGTAATCGGAACCCGCCGCCGCCGGAAGGAAGTTTTTAAGATGGTGTAACGCGTTCCACGTGACAATGATAATGCTGATGCGATAACAACTCATGCAGATGAGGCACAGATAACTTTAGGTACATTTAACGATTTATATTGGAAAGAAGCTTTGAAATGGCTCGTTTTTTCCCAAAATTCTGCATTCAAAATACTGCTGTTGCTAATCTATTGAAAGCGAACCGGTTGGAATGATAAAAATCGGCCTCATATCCGATACCCATTATTATCTGGATCCCCAGGTATTCACCTATTTCAATGATCGTGACGAAATCTGGCATGCCGGAGATTTCGGTTCTGTGGAGATCGCCCGCGAGCTGGAAACCATTGCTCCGGTAACGGGCGTTTATGGCAACATAGATGGTCCGGATATACGAACCGAGTTTCCATTGAGCCGGCGCTTTGAGCGCGGCGGAGTCCGGTTCTGGATGACGCATATCGGTGGTACGCCCGGCAGATACGCTCTTCCGATTCGCAGGGAGATGGAAGAAGATCCCCCGGATGTGTTTATCTGCGGACACTCCCATATCCTGCGCATTGCCCGGGATTCGGGTAATAATGTGCTTTACATGAACCCGGGAGCCGCAGGAAGACAGGGCTTCCATGTGATGCGCACGGTTGTCCGTTTCGGCATTGAGGAGGGACGTATTTGTAACGTGGAAGTCATCAATCTGGGCCCGAGATCTGAAAAGGAAGCTATCCCGGGATAAGGAGAGGCCGCGTCTGCTGCCGGAACTGTCGGAACATTTATTTATTTTCCATTTGCAAAAATAAGAGCTTACGACGGAAGGCCTTATCCGATTCTGTGAAAAGGGAGCGGAAAATGAGATTGGCGGGAAACCCATTGTAGTTCATCGTATATTTATTTATGATTGAGTCTGTTTGGGGCTATTAAAGACCGGTTCCTGCGCCTGAGGTTAGTATAAATAAGATAATATAGGGATGAGGCAAATTGTCGTCATCGGAAATGGCGGAGTGAACAAACTGCGCATACAGGAGGTGCCGGATCCGCTGCCGGCTCCTGATGAAGTTATTGTGGAAGTACAGGCCGCCGGATTGAATTTTGCGGACATCCTGGCACGACAGGGCATCTATCAGGATGCTCCGCGAAAACCGTGTGTGCTTGGCTACGAAGTGTCGGGCATTGTGTCGGGAGTCGGCCGTAATGTCGATAAAAAATGGATCGACCGGTCGGTTATGGCACTTACACGGTTCGGCGGGCATGCCGAGAAAGTGGTGGTTCCGCTGAGGCAGGTGTTTGAGAAGCCTGATAATCTTACGTTTGAGCAGACTGCGGTGTTGCCGGTTAACTATCTGACAGCCTATGCCCTGGTAGTGGTGATGGGCGGACTCAAACAGGGTGAAACAATCCTCATCCAGAATGCCGGCGGCGGTGTCGGACTGGCGGCGGTTGATCTCGCACATCATATCGGAGCGGTCATTTATGGAACGGCCGGTTCGGGAAAGCATCCCTTCCTCAAAAAACGGGGCGTCGATTATGTGATTGATTATCATCAGCAGGATTGGCGGGAGGGGGTCCGGCGGCTGACCGGAGGGCATGGCGTGGAACTGATCCTTGATGCCGGTGGCGGCTCTAACTGGAAGGATTGCTACCATCTGCTCTGTCCGACAGGACGTCTTGGAATGTACGGCATCTCGGAGGCCAGCTCACGTAATCGCTTCCTGGCCCGGATACGATTGCTCAAAACCGTGCTCCGGATGCCCTGGTTTCATCCTGTCTCTCTCATGCAGCAGAATAAGGGAATATTCGGACTGAACCTGGGGCATCTGTGGGATGAAGACCGGAAGGTTCGTCAATGGATGGATGCCATTCTCAAAGGTCTGGAAGAGGGCTGGATCCGGCCGCATGTCGACAAGGTTTTCGAGTTCGAGGATGTCGATCGGGCCCATACCTATCTGGAAAAGGGAGAGAATACCGGAAAGGTAATTTTAGTGCCCTGAAAGTTGAGAGTTGAACGTTGCGGGTTGAAAGTTGAGGATTGAAAATTGAACGTTGAACGTATGATCAAAGGTTGACCGTCGTAACCCGAGGCGACATCTGCAATCTGCAATCTGCAATCTGCAACCCTCAATCCTCAATCCTCAACTTTCAACTCCTCCCCCTTTCTTCTTATTCGGTAA
>CAZNHE010000043.1:16545-23831 GCA_964572735.1 uncultured Chitinophagales bacterium
CCTCAATCCTCAATCCTCAACTTTCAACTCCTCCCCCTTTCTTCTTATTCGGTAAATCAGTGAGTCGAGGACCGTCACGACAATACCGGCGGAGGCCAGGCAGGCGATTGAGAGCAGGGGAGCCCATATTACCAGGCCGCCAATGGCTCCCAGTAAGGCACCGAGGTACTGGATGTATTTCAGTTGCTCGTTTGTAGTTCCTTTTATAAGCCCCTCAAGCCGGCTTTCATCCATCCCCATAATATTTTCCTCGATCATTTTATGCACATCAAGCTGATTGAGTAAGGTGAAGATAAGATGGATGACCGCCGATTCAACTGATTCGCTGTGGGTTTCCAGTTGTTCCGGCAGCCGGTCGAGCAAATCATCCAGCCGTTGCATCTCATTTTCCAGCGAATCGGGAATTTTGAGCAAAGAGCGGTCTACAATATCCAGCATTTCCTGGCCGCGGATCAGCCGGTAGGTTTTCAGCGCAATTTTCTCAAACTGAGAATGTTCCACGCCCTGTTCCAGCTGGTCGATCAGTCCGACGGCGATTTTCTGCCGCAATTCCGCATCATTCAGCCGCTCACGAACATACCGGATGATCAGCTCTTTGAGTTCATCACGAAAATCGGGAGCCTCCGTGATCTGCCTCACATATTCCAGCCATTGCTCCCGGGATTTAGCTATAACGTTGTTTTCACTCAACCTGGTTTTGATCAGCTCGGGGTTGATCAGATCACGCGACATTGCCCGGGCCATGCGGTAAGCGATACCCTCTTTCTGCGCAGGGATAAGCCCCTGTCCCAGCAGAGGGCGGCGTTTGAGCGGACGAAACAGCATGGTTATGGCAAGCCAGTTCGTGCCGAAACCGATGAAACCGCCAACAGCCAGGATTCGCAGCAAACCCTGAAGCGGGAACTGTATCCCCCAAAGGTTCAGAGAATATCCCGGAAAGTCCCAGAAAAAGGATACGATGAAAACCGCCAGCAGCAGCCATGGAAAACCAAGCAGGATGATCATCAAAGTCCGGTGCCTCTTTACCATCCTGCCGGAAGCGGCAGAAGCAGGGGATCGGGTGCTTTTGGGTGAACCAACCCTCTGGCTATATTTCAGGATCAGATCCCATATTGTGTGGAATTCTTTTTCCTGTCCATTGGTGGGTGGGGTTTTTTCCTGGTTGGTTTGGGGATCGGTCGTTTTGCTCATTCCGGCAGTTGTTCCATTACTATCATAAGGGTAACGCCCGGCATAGCTCCGTACATTGCCTTGTGAGTTCCGCAGGTGTTACGGCACGGTTGTCGATCATAGCCGCTATCTTTTTCAGCCATTCGTGCAGGGGAAAAGGCACGCTCGGCGCAGTGCGCGTAAAAGCGGGTCCCTGTTCGACAAACAATCCGGAGCCGGCGATCCATTCTTCATCCCGTAAAGTATCGAAAAGTTCACCAAATCCGGAAGGCCGCGCTGCACCGGAGCGATCCATCGCATTCAGCAAATCGGCAACGGAGATGGCAGCCTTCATTTTTGCGGGGAGAATACCATCCTCGTCTATATGCCGAACTTCTACGGACAGGTGATCTTCCCCCAGGGAAATCCGCCCGGCCGGCTGAAGGCTGTCTGCGGAAATGCAATGCATATGATGTTGATGGATGGTACGATAGATCTCGTAATGTTTTTTAGGAAGAAGCGGCCGGACGGCGGCCGGGGTTTCATCCGGATCGAGAGGATGAATACTTTCGTGGGGCGTTTCCCGCGGAAGCTTTTCCCACAAAACAGGAAACAGAAAGGATTCTGCATCCTTTTTCTTAATCCAGAACCGGAAGGAGGCCTCCCAGGTTTGCGGATAATAGCCCTGCGCAGAGGTACGCGGATAACTGATCAGGCCTGTTTTCAAGGTGTTGGGGATCCCGGTGAACAAACGGTTAAGCTGCTCCTGGACATCGGCAAGAGGGTGTGTGCCGGTGTAAAGGAGTTCGAGCAATGCGGCTGTGTTCAGGGGACGAAAAATCCTGGCAGGTTTTCCGTCATCACGGCAATGTATTCGTTCTGCGGTGAATTCCGTTCCGGGACGGGCTGAAACCGGGCGGACCAGATGCAGGGTACGGGTGCCATTCGTCAGAAAACGTATCGGGACTTTCTCCTGAAAAAGAGAAAGGAGGGTGATTTTAGCCCACGGAAATCTCCCCAGTTTTTTCCGGAAATGCCTTTCAAGTTCCTGACGGATAAGGAATCGGTTCTGCAAAGGAATGAATTCTTCCGGTCCCGGCTCGGAGGCTCTTTCAATGGCCTTTTTTACCCCGCCTGGAGAAAGCGTGTTGAGATACGTACGCTGAACCTGAAAGTTTTTCAGGAAACGGGAAATGGCGCAGGAAAGGAACGATCCGGCCGGATCGGCATCTGTGGCGACCACGATGCGCGTTGCCCATGCCGCTTTCTCCTTAAGCTGTTTGCGGAAATCACGTCCGGAGGGGTGGGCCGCCGGCCTCAGCTCATTCTTTCGCCCGTCCCACTCCGGTTGCCATGAAAAGCCCCTGGTAGCCATCGCTTCAACACCCGGAAGGGCAAACCGGTTGATTATCCGTGCAAGGGTAGGTGATTCAACGACAAGAAGGGTGAAAGGGGCGGCATTCAAGTTACATTACCTTTGCCGGCTCAGTGAATTGATTCGTTGCCTTTGAGCAGGAATGAAGGATTCAGGATATTTTCCTTTTCAAAAAAGAAGTCGGCCACCACGGTTTTCATTTTTTCGAGGCTGATACGTTCGGTTGCCTGCAGCATGACTTCTTCGATAATGTGTTCCATAGTCATATAATCGAGGAGGCCGAAGTTGATCAGTTCCAGAAGATAACCATAGGCCTCCGGGGTAATCATCATACGTTCTGCGATATGAAGAACCCGATGTGGACCCTTCCCGCGGCCTTCCTTGTGCCGGTGAAGAATGGAATCGAGTTCGCCGGTATCGCGTTTCTGGATCACCCACGAATAAGCCGCGCTGATTTCGGAGCGGTTATAGCCTTTCAGCGGTTCCATACTTACCTCGTTCAAACGCTTCCCGACTTCGATATGCCGGATCAGATGTACGATAATATCGATGATGTTGTGCTGCATGAACGTTCCTCAAACAAGTCCTGAATATGCCTTCAGATAAAAATCTTCGCGTTTTCGCATGGCAGCCTGTTCTTCTTTTGTTTTATCGTCATAACCCGTCAGATGTAACATGCCATGTATAAAAATACGCTGAAATTCGTTCTCAACCGATTCATTCAGTTCCCCTGCCTGTCTGCGAATCCGGGAAGCACAGCAATATAAAGTTCCTTCAAGCAAGTCTGCCCCCGGATCCTGATAAGGGAAGGTGATAATATCGGTCACATAATCATGTTGAAGATAATGACGGTTAATTTCCACGATGGTCCGTTCGTCTACATATACCACTTCAATCATTCCAAAAGTAGTTTTTTCCTGTTCACCGATCAACGCTGCGAGAGCGGAAATCGTTGAGGCTGTTATCGGGAGCGATTCACCCGATTCGTTATGAATGGTGATATTTGCCTGCGCATCGCGGGCCTGGCGGTCTCTGATCAATGAAACGTCACTCTTCGTCGAATGAAAAACCCTCGAGATCGACTGATTCGGTAAGGGAGAGCGCCACGCTTCCCATCATCAGTTCAGGAGGAAGATGGGTGAAGTCGCCGGTGATCAGCGCTTCATCGACGTTGGCGTACAGGCTGCATCCGGCCTCTTTTTCGACAATCAGCCCGGAGACGTGGCCGTTCTGTCTGCCGAAAAAGGTTACCTGGTTTAACAGCGCGCTTGCAACGAAACCGGTGCAGTAGTGCAACTGGAGGAATGTCTCACGCGCATAAGCCGAAACCATGTTCATCTTTCGGCCACTAACCTCCAGACCGATATGCAGCTCGATGGCGAGCTTTCGTGAATTAGACGCATCGTGCAATTCCAGCCGATACAGGTTGCCCTCGCTCTTAAAAGGAGCCCCGAGCACCTTGCTGATCGTCTGAAGTTGATCCTTGCTGAGTTCACTGATCATGGATAATCCCTGTTCCGGTTGATACGCTGCCATCATCGTGTGCTTATAGAATATACGATACCTGGCTGTAACAGTAAATCCATATACAAAAGCGGCACGAAAAATCCGGGGTCAGCCCCCGAAGAAACGCTGGACCGCTTCTTTGTTTTCTTTCTTCGTTTTTGGGAATCCTACCCGGTTATCCGTGATATGATTGCCTTCTTCGGCGACCGCTTTGGCCTTCGTGGTGTCGCCGCTGAGATAGTAGATGCGTTGCAGCATAAATAACTGGGCGGAAGCGTAATAGACATTGCGTATATGGCTCTGCCTTGTATTCATCAGGGACTTTGCCTGGTCTTCCAGGGCACGGGCTTCCGCCATATTGGCCTGTGCTCCGGCCATTTGGGCATTCTGCTGAATATTTCGAATCTCGGACTCGACGTCATTCAACTGGTTCATCGATTCCTTCAGTTTCGCAATCATTTTATCATAAGCGGCCTGCCCCAGACGCTCGGCATCTTTGAAATCACCAGCCTGAGCGTATTTATAAGCATAGCGTATCTGCGAGCCGTATTCACTGGGAATCACGTTGAACGGAATCTTGCGTTCACCCCATTTCAGCCAGCTGACAGCACTGTCAGGCTTGTCCAGGGCCATATAAGCTTCGGATTCATTGTCGATCAGTTCCCGATAGTTATCGACCATGCGGCGGATGTTCTGGTCGAAGTAGGCATGCGGGTTGTTGAAATTACGCATCCGGAAACTGCGCAGGCGCTGCCCGTGGACGGCAGCATCCACGTAGGGTTTGTCATCTTTATTTGCCTTGGGCACCACGCGGTAAGCCTGCCCCTCCAGGCGGAAGTACTTCTGCAGGTTCAACTGGGCGTTGTAGGCCACGGTAATGGCGAAATAAATCGGGCGGGTATCGATATTATTCTTGATGATATCCATCACCATGTCGTCCTGAATCATGGTATAATACCGTTTTTTGCCCGATTGATCGGTTCCGATATATCTTCCCTGATAAAACCAGCTCATCTGGTCGTCAAGCGAATCGACCGGCACGTCGAAGGCCATACCGGCATCACGCAAAACGTAGTTGCTGTCCTGTCTGGCCGCTTTGGAACCGGGTTTCGGATAGCCTGGCGGGGGATTGCTGAAATGCAGGGCAACGGCTTTTTTGTTGATCGGTACCGTTATCGTATGCGGGGTCCAGAAATCGGAAGGCTTACTGAAAGTGAATTTATCCTCCAGATGATCGATCTGATAATCGCTGTAGGATATCTTTACCGGAGGGGAATTGTGCACCCACTGATGCTTGAGTTGTTTTATGTACCAGTTGGTATTTAACAGACTCAGGCATATCACGCGGACATCGGTGCGTACTCCTTCTACTTCCTGCAGGTACCAGAGCGGAAAAGTATCGTTGTCGCCGTTGGTAAAGACAACCCCATAAGGTGCACACGAATTCAGCAGATTATAGGCATAATCGGGGGCGACATAACGCAGATGCCGGTCGTGATCATGATAATTTTCCCGAAGCATATTGAGCGGGACTACGACAAAGCAAAGCCCGACAACAGCATAGGTCCAGATCTTGTTGTTTTTCAGGTAATGGGCCGCCATCTCGGCCACCCCGGTCGCCCCCAGGCCGACCCAGATGGCAAAGGCGAAGAACGATCCCACGTAAGAATAATCGCGTTCCCGGGGCTGAAAAGGATACTGATTCAGAAATACGATGATAGCAAAGCCAGTCATGATGAAAAGCACAAATACACAAAAGGCCCGCTTCGGATCTTTCTGGAAATGAAATATTAACCCAATGATGCCCAATAAGAAAGGCAGCATATAATAGACATTATGTCCGGGATTATCGGTGTGAGTAGACGGAGAAAATCCCGCAGTCCAGGGGGCATCCTGCAGGTCGCTGTCCTTCCCGATGAAATTCCAGTTGAAGTAGCGGATGTACATGTGGCCTACCTGGTAATCCCAGAAGAAATCCCAGTCGCTGTTATACTGAGCATACTTTTGGATATGATTCGACTGCCCGGAATATCGCCTGGGGAACCATACTTTATGGCTGTGGTCGATCGTGCCGGTCTCATTATTGTAGTCGTATCCACGGAAAAGCGGGGTTGATCCGTACTGATCGCGGTTGATGTAACTGACAAAAGAGTCGATGGTTTCAGGGTCATTCTCGTTGATCGGAGGGTGTACTTTTGCCCGGAGCAATACAAGGGCGTAGCTCGAATAGCCGATCAGGATCATTGCGTACATGAGAAATGCGATATTGAGCAGGCGCTTGTGCTTCTTCTGGGTGATATAGATGAGCCAGGCGACAACCACCATGATGCCGAGCAGAACCATCCACGGTTGAATGAGACCGTAGGTTTTGTCGTCAATTTCGCCGGCAAAGGTGGGCATCTTGGAAATCGTAATCGGATAGATCAGCAGGAAAATGCCGCAGGCGATGGCACTGGCGACCAGGAAGGTGGATATTTTGAACTCAAATTTCCGGAAATAAACGACCAGCACAACAAAGAAAATCGCAAGCATGTTCAGCAGGTGAACTCCGATTGCCAGGCCGATCATATAGGTCAGCAATACGAGCCAGCGCTCATTTCCCTCCTCGTCGGCGTGTTCCGACCAGACCAGCACCAGCCATACTACAATGGAGGTAAAGAACATGGAAGTGGCATAGACTTCCGACTCCACGGCGTTGAACCAGAACGAATCGCTCACCGCAAAGGTAAGAGCACCGATAATAGCGCCGCCGTAGATGCCGATCTTATCGGCGGTCGAATAGTTATCCACGCGGCCCTTCCATTCACGTACCAGCCGCACGATGATCAGGTACAGCAGCATAATAGTGAGTGCAGAAGCTGTTCCACTCAGGAAATTTATGCTGAAGGCCACCATTTTAGGAGCCATAAACATAGAAAACAGCCGGCCCAGCAATGCGAAAAGAGGGGCGCCCGGCGGGTGAGTCACTTCCAGGTAATGTCCTACGGCGATGAACTCGGGCGGATCCCAGAAACTGGCGGTAGGAGCAAGGGTGAGAATGTAGATGACGAGAGATACCAGGAATACTGCCAGCGCGAAAATCCGGTTCAGGGCCTTATGATCTGTTCGCATGAAACAACGATTTATGAGTAAAACAGGTACGCTTGTTACAAATCCAATCACGCTATGATAGGAACATGGAAGTGATTTAGCAACGGAGATACACTTTGAAAAGTTGTATTTATGCCAAAAACCCGCAAGGTTTTTAAAACCTTGC
>CAZNHE010000044.1:0-18929 GCA_964572735.1 uncultured Chitinophagales bacterium
AATGACGCAGTAATCAGCGATAATCCCATCAATCTGAACAGTGAGCTGAACCTGGATCAGCCGTTATCGCTGCCACCGCCACCCGAAAAAGGTAACGGACAAGCCGAACAAACCCATAAACAACAGGTCTTTGTTGTCGTGGAAAGGATGCCCAAAATGAAGGGCGGACTGAAAGCTTTGGAAAAGAATATCGTATACCCCGAAATGGCACGGAAGGCTGGTATTGAAGGCACGGTATATGTTCAGTTTATCGTGAATAAACAGGGGGTCCCTACCCATATTCAGGTGACGCGGGGAGTAACACCGGGACTCAACCAGGCAGCCGTTAATGCCATCAAAAAGGTACGCTTCACCCCGGGTATGCAGCGCGGCCGGCCGGTAGCGGTCCGCATGTCGATCCCTGTACGTTTTCAGCTGGAAATCAAATAAATAAGGAAATAATCGCCGAAAAAGCCCTGTTCGATGAGCAGGGCTTTTTTTATGGGAGGATGGGAAACGGGTACAGCCTGTATTTAGGATAATCGATGATAGGAGGTATAAAAGCAGTCGGTTTCATCCTTCTCATCATCTTTTTACAATACCTCCGTGTGCTTCTCCTTTCTGAAACCACTACCTTTGGCAAAATCCATTTTAAAAAGATTCTGCATGATGAAATATACGTTGCCGCTCAGGCGGTGCTTTTTACCTGTACGATTGGCTGCTTTTGGTCTCCTCATTCTTCTCCTGTTTTCGTCGGATCCGTTTCCTGCTGCGAAGGCACAATCCGCCCGCGAACCGGCGTTGGTTGCTATGCGCGATCATCCGGTAGATTTCCTGCATATGGCTGTTAACGTGAGGATCCGGCCCCGGGAAAGGCTGGTTAGCGGAGAAGTAACTCATGTCTTCACGCCGCTGCGCCAGACGGTCGATTCCCTCCGGTTCAATGCCGTCAATATGGATATTGAACACGCCTATCTCAATGGGAAACCGGTACGATTCACCAATGACGGAAAGATAATCACCGTATTCCCTCCTCTTGCCCTGCATTGGGATACGATCGACAGCATCCGCTTTGTGTATCGCTGCCATCCGACAAGCGGCTTATATTTTGTCGGGTGGGACGACACAACCGGAAGAGCCCGAAAACAGGTGTGGTCGCAGGGACAGGGCTATGGAAACCGGCACTGGATCCCGCTCTATGACGAGCAAAACGACAAGATGACCACCGAAACGACGATCACTTTTGACCAGGGTTTTCAGGTTCTCTCAAACGGAACGCTGGTTTCCAGGCACGATAATCCCGATGGAACCTGCACCTGGCATTACAAGATGATCCATCCTATGGTTTCGTACCTGGTAATGGTCGGCGCCGGCCATTATGGGATTGATACGCTCCGAACTAAAGATAACATCCCTGTTCATCTCTGGTATTATCCTGATCAGAAGAACAGAATCCGGCCGACGTATCACAATACACTGGATATGTTCGGTTTTATGAAGGATGAAACGGGGATTGCGTATCCCTGGAGTTCTTATTCGGAGATTCCCGTGATGGATTTTATTCACGGTGCCATGGAAAACACTACCGCGACTGTTTACGGCGATTTTTATTTTGTAGACTCACGGGAAGCATTGGATCGCGATTTCGTAAATGTGAATATTCACGAATTCGCCCATCACTGGTTCGGCGATTTCGTGACGGCGCCGGGCGAGGGCTGGCTGCACGAAAGTTTTGCCACCTATTATGCCAAGCTGTTTGAGCACAAGCTCTACGGAGAAGACCATTTTGAATGGATGCGCCATCAGGAGCAGATGGCTGCCATACGCGCCGAGGGTCAGGCTCACCTCTCCCTGTTATCTCCAAAAGCCGGAGCCGACCGGATATACGACAAGGGTTCCGCCATTCTCGGCATGCTCTCTTACGTGTATGGGAAACCGGCTTTCAATCGGGTCATTCACTATTATCTGACCCGGCACCGGTACGGATTCGTGCATACGTACGACCTTTACACCGCCTTTCAGCACGTGTTAGGAGTGAGTCCAAAATGGTTTTTCGACGAATGGATTTACAGAGGCGGCCTGCCGAAATACCACGTTTCCTGGAAAGACAGTACGTCCGGAAACGGTAAAAAATATACCCGCATACAGGTCCGGCAGACCGCTGCCGATTCCACCGGACCCCTGCTTTTCCGCATGCCTGTAGTCTGTGAAGTGCATTATAAAAACGGAAAGGCAGACCGCACGCGGACATGGATTGCCGGCAAGGTACAGAACGTTTCAATTGCACAAAAATCAGGGAGCCGGGTTGCGTTCGTCCTGTTTGATCCGGGCAGTCACATTATAAAAGAGATGGATTTCCCCCGCACATTGGCTCAACTCAAAGCCCAGGCCGCCTCTGCGCCTCATATGATCGACCGGTATGAAGCCCTGGCAGCCATCAGGTCCATTCCATCCGGACAAAAGAGTGATTTTCTGATCACGCGGTATCATCATGAAGCGTTTCCTGAAATGCGGGCGGAGATTGTCACCCAGATAGCCGGAGACTCTTCCCGTGCCGCCACTTCCCTGATCCTTGCAGCACTGAAGGATTCTTCGTCCGTCGTACGGCTGGCGGCGCTCTCTTCCCTTTCCCGGATCAGACCCGAGTTGCGACCGGCCGTGGAAAAGATGCTCACCGATTCCTCCTATTCGGTCATTGCAACCGCGCTGGTTCGCCTGGCCCAAACCTACCCGCAGAAGATACCCGCTTATTTGAAAACAACCAGGGGCATTGACGGGCCTGCACACAACGTGAGCATTCTCTGGAACGAAATCAACGCCGGACTCGGCAACCGGCAGTCGCTCGATAAGCTGGTTGACTACACTTCCCCGGCCTTTGACTTCCAGACCCGTACAAATGCCGCCCGGGTCCTGCAGGAAATGGATTATATGAATGAGGCTTTGGCGGGTAACCTGTTGCAGGGGATCACGAGTTCCAACTATCGCCTGGCCGGGGCATTCAGGCAGGTGTTGCGCCACTTCGCGAAGAACGACCACAGCAAAGATTTGATTCAATCGGCCTATTCCTCTCATCAATGGACCCCTGTCGAGAAGAGCAGGCTGCAATCGTTCTTCAAATCCGGTTATCTGTAAGACGGAACGAAATGATCGGGCGGCCCCTGCGTTTAACGGACAGATCATATATGAAAAACAGCTATGGCACAACCCAATCCGAAACTTATTGCCGCCTTGTACGACACCGCCCGCCGGCTGCGGGACGGAGCGCCTTATGAGTGGGGTCATATGGGTCGCTGCAATTGCGGGCATCTGGTCCAGACCATAACACGCCTGTCGGATCATGAAATCATCCGCTCTATTGATTATGAGCTGGACGAATGGTCGGAACACGCCCGCCATTATTGCGGCACCACGTATCATAAGGCCGATGACCTCTTCCGCATCCTGGATGATCTCGGCTTCGGCTATGACGACGTTATCCATCTGGAAAATCTGTCGGACTGCCGGGTGCTGGAAACTCTGCCCCGCCACAAGCGATATCTGCGGAAAAATGCGGTCGGCGATGTGATTTTGTACATGGAAACACTTGCCGGTTTACTGGAGGCGGAATACAGAAAATCCGAATCAACGCAGCATATCCCGGAGCCGGAGGAGAACGAACTTGTTCTCCAGTGATTCCTGTCTGTCGGGGTACGAGGGGGTTATGACGATCCCATGTCCTTCATCCAAGCTGCAATGCCGGTGCTGACACCATGACAATCCGCAAACTTTCAACACGGGAAATCTTCCATAACAACCAGTCCCGCCGGATTCCGGAGGGATTTGACCGGACGCGCCTGCTCCTGCACAACATCCGAAGCATGTATAACGTCGGATCGGTATTCAGATCGGCAGACGCCTTTGGGCTTTATGAGCTGCTTCTTTCGGGTTATACGCCGATTCCCCCGCGCCCTGAAATAACCAAAACCGCCCTTGGAGCGGAGAAGCACGTGGCCTGGAGTTATTATGAGAGTTATGAGCCGGCAATTGAGCAGCTGAGGGCGGAGAATTACTATATCCTTGGTGTGGAGCAGACTACCACCAGCATTCCGCTGTATCAGTTCTCGCCGCCGGCGGACCGGCCCGTCTGCCTGTTGCTGGGAAATGAAGTCACGGGACTCAGCGAGGGTATTCTGCCGTTTGCCGACGCTTTTGCAGAAATTCCTCAATTCGGACATAAACACTCCCTGAATGTTTCCGTCACTGCCGGAATCGCTTTATTCGCCCTTCTGGAGAAATACAACAAGCTCGCGTAACCTTTTTATTCGCCCGTTTCTGTCGTATTTTTGGATTTCGTATACCAAAATCTAAAGAGATCACCTATTCCGACATGGCAAAACGCACTCTGGTAACCTCTGCCCTGCCTTATGCTAACGGTCCCATTCATTTGGGGCATCTTGCAGGAGCCTATTTACCCGCCGATTTCTTCGTCCGTTACCGCCGCCTCAAAAAGGAGGACATCATTTATATCTGCGGATCGGATGAGCATGGTGTGCCCATCACCATTGCCGCTGAAAAAGAAGGCGTTTCTCCGCAGGACATCGTGGATCGCTATCATCAGATGAACAAAAAGACGTTTCACGAACTGGGTATCTCGTTTGATTATTTTGGAAGAACCAGTTCACCTGTACATCATAAAACTTCACAGGACTTCTTCCTGAATCTGTATGAGAAAGGCCTCTTTACGAGAAAGACGGAGGAACAGTTTTATGATGAAAAAGCCGGTATGTTCCTGCCCGACCGCTATGTGAAAGGCACCTGTCCGGTTTGTTCTTTCCCGGAAGCCTACGGGGATCAGTGCGAAAATTGCGGAAGCTCACTCTCCCCGACCGAACTGATCGACCCGGTCAGCGTAATAAGCGGAGTGAAGCCGGTGCGCAAAGAAACCGAACACTGGTACATTCCGCTGGGAACCCTGCAGCCGGAGATCGAGGCCTGGCTTGACACGCGTGAAAACTGGAAACCCAACGTGATGGGCCAGTGCCGGAGCTGGCTGAATAACGGCCTGTCCGACCGCGCCGTTACCCGCGACCTGAAGTGGGGGGTAAAAGTGCCGCTTCCCGAAGCCGAAGGAAAAGTTCTGTACGTCTGGTTCGACGCCCCGATCGGATATATCTCCGCCACCAAAGAATGGGCTGAAGAACAAAACAGACCGGAGGAATGGGCCGCCTACTGGAAAGATGAAACAACCGAACTGATCCACTTCATCGGGAAAGATAACATCGTGTTTCACTGCATCATGTTCCCTGCCATGCTCATGGAACACGGCGGTTTTGTACTGCCCAGAAACGTGCCGGCCAATGAATTTCTGAACCTGGAGGGGAAAAAATTATCGACTTCACGCGGATGGGCCGTATGGGCGCATGAATACCTTGAGGATTTTGAACCCGACCTCTTGCGGTACGTCCTCGGCAGCACCCTGCCTGAGGCCAAAGACTCCGATTTCTCCTGGAAGGACTTCCAGACAAGGGTCAACAGTGAGCTTGCCGACATCCTTGGAAATTTCCTGTTCCGGACCCTGTCCTTCACCGGCCGCTACTTCGGAGGGAAGGTTCCCTCTCTGACCGATCCGACAGAACAGGATATCTCGACCCTGGAAGCCATCGCCACTCACCGGGACGCCATCGCCGAATGCTACGAACGATTCCGTTTTCGGGATGCCGTCTCCGAAACGATGGATCTGGCGCGGCTCGGCAATCGTTATCTCACCGAAACCGAACCCTGGCATACGCGCAAAACCGATCCGAAGGCTTGCGAAAACACACTGCATGTTTGTCTGCAACTCTCTGCAGCCCTTTCGGTCCTGTTTGATCCCATCCTTCCCAACCGGATGAAACAACTGCGGGGTTACCTGAATATGCCCCCCTCCATTCAATGGGAAGTCGACGGAACGTTGCTGCCGGCAGGCCACGCAGTGGATACCGGGGAAATCCTGTTCAGGAAGATCGATGACGAGGCGATCAATGCCCAGTTAGAGAAACTCAACCGGCGGGCACAGGAAATGGCCGGAAAAAAAGGAACGCCGCCGCCTCTCAAGAAACCGGTCTCTTACGATGACTTCAGCAGACTGGATCTGAGAGCCGGGGAGGTTGTCGCCGCGGAAAAAATCCCGAAATCGGATAAACTTCTTAAATTGTCGGTGGATCTTGGGTTTGAGAAGCGAACCATCCTGGCCGGGATCGCGCGCCATTACGAGCCGGAGGTACTGATCGGAAAGAAGATCGCGATAGTTGCCAATTTGAAGCCCAGAAAGATGATGGGATACGAAAGCCAGGGCATGGTTTTGATGGCGGAGGATTCGGAAAAGGCACTTTGGTTCCTCGAAACCGAAGCAGAGAATGGCAGCCCTATATCCTGAGGTTACAGGTTGAAGGTTTAAAGGTTGGCTTTGTGTCAATCTGCAACTTCCAACCTGTAACTTTCAACCTTCAACCTCAATCTTAACCTTAACAGCCGTACATGAGTGAAAAGGCCGAAAACGTACAAACCGTGCCTGCCTTCGACCACACCGGGCGGCCGTTTGGCCATTTTGTTGAAGATGGTAAAACCACATTTCGCTTCTTCACCCCGCGCGCCCTGCGCGTCATCCTGGAAGTATTCGACGAATATGAGCAGGCAGAGGGGCGCCGATACCCTATGCAAAAAGATGACGAAGGGGTATGGGAATGCCGGGTTGACTCGGATCTGACGGGGAAATATTATGGATACCACGTCATTCCGCCCAAAAAGACCGACCGGCCTTTTCTGGTTACCGGAGAATTACTTGCCGATCCCTGGTCATTTTATGTGACCTGTACGAATCATTATCTCCAGAGGGCCAAGACCCGGATCCTCCCGGAGAGTTCTTTCGACTGGGAGGAGGATACCTTTGTCGCCCCGGAGGATCCGCGCGATTTGATTATTTATGAGGTTCATCTCAAAGATCTGACAGCCCATCCGGCACTCAAGATACCCCATGCAGGGAGCTACATCGGAGTCTTGGAACCTGGCAACTTCTCGGCGCTGGCCCATCTGAAACAATTGGGTGTAAACGCTGTCGAATTTCTCCCGCTGCAAAAAGCCGCCCGCTTCGAGCCTCCTTATATGACTACGACGCTGGATGGTCAGCTCAATACAAACAACTATTACGGAAGAAATCACTGGGGCTACATGACCTCCTTCTTCCTGGCACCGGAGACACTTTATGCCTCCGATGCGGATATTCGCGTGGGAAGTGTTATTGGAAAATCGCCGAAGGCGGCCGATGAGTTTAAAACGCTGGTAAAAGCACTGCATAAAGAAGGGATCAGCGTGATTATGGATGTGGTGTATAATCACGTCTCTCAATATGATATAAATCCTCTTAAATACGCCGACGCCGATTATTATTTGCGCACCGACGATAAAGGACGTTTCACCTCGTACAGCGGATGCGGAAACGACTTCAAAAGTGAGGCGGCGCACGCCCGGGAGCTTATCCTTGCTTCGGTTGAATACTGGATGCATGAATACCATATCGACGGCTTCCGTTTCGATCTGTCGCTTCTGATCGACTGGGAAACCATGGAGCAAATCCGCGATCGTGCACGGGCAATCAATCCCAACGTCATCCTGATTGCCGAACCATGGTTCCTGGGGGGGTATGATCCCACCGGATATTCCCACCGGGATATCGCCGCCTGGAACGATAAATTCCGGAACGGAGTCAAAGGATCAAACCCGATAAGTTCCTGCGGATATATCTTCGGTCAGTGGCATTTCGGGGTGTCGCGGGGCGACCTGCAGAACTACCTCATGGGTACCCTGCTTTCGCCGGGATCCCATCATCCCGCAAACGGCAGTTTCTCCCATTCCAGGCACGCTGTGAACTACCTGGCCTGCCATGACAACCTGACCCTCGGCGACTTCATCCGCCTCGGATTAAACCCGGCGATCGAAGACACCAAATTCAGTTCGAAGGAGGAAGCCACCCGGCTCGATGCCGTGCAATTGCAAATAAGCCGGTTTGCAGCCCTTTTTCTCTTTGCATCCCAGGGCATCACCATGATTCACGGCGGACAGGAATGGGGGCGTTCGAAAATTATTGCCGCCAGTCCGGTCAATGACCCCAATACCGGGAGGATTGACTCCAACAGCTATGAAAAAGATAACGAAACCAACTACTTAAATTATAAGGAGATTGTCTGGAATGAAGAACTTTATGAATATTATCGCGGCCTGATCGCCCTGCGGAAATCGGCTCCCGCCCTGCGCAGGTGTAACGCAGACTGCATCAGTTTTTATGATTACTCCGATCCCCTGCACATCACTTTCTATGTTAACGGGCACGGAGCTTCCGATTCTTATGATTACCTGGTAACCCTGAATGCCAATCGCCAGGAAAGTCATCTCACGGTCCTGCCCGACGGCGACTGGGAAATGGTCGTGACCCCGGAGAAAGCCTCTGATCAGCCTGTGGGAAAAAAGAAAAATGAAGTGGAAGTCCCCCCGACATCCGGTTTCATATTTCGGAAATTGCGGGGCTTGTAGGTTGCAAGGGGGTTGGTTGAGTGTTGAAAGTTGCAGGTCGTATCTGTAGCGCGGTTCCTCTTAGCCGTTCCCCGATTTCAGAACGAGGAGCAACGATTTTTGATCTTTGAAAGGATTATGAGGTAACAGTATCGATCAAAGCTAAATCAATATTGCTCAATCTCTAACCTCCACTATAACATCGTGAATGTCGCAAGATTTTACAGTAATGATGCAGCCTTCAACCAGCAGCTTTCAACATTCAACCCATAACCTCCCCCTCCTCAACTTGTGTAACTCGTACAAGGCGCGTAACTTCACCATCGTTATACAACCGACCCGATGGATATGTCCGGATAATATTGAACCACGAAATCCACAGAGAATTAATGCTACAGATTTGGCGGATTTTGCGTATTCTCTGTGCCTCAGGGCGCTCCAACGTATTTCACGGAAGCCGCCCTTTCAAAATGGGTCCTTTTATTAACAACCTGTTTAGTTTTTATGCCAAAGATTACCACGGCCGATATCAAAAACGGTGTAACCATTGTTCTTGACGGCCAGATCTACCAGATTATCGAATTCCTGCACGTAAAACCGGGTAAAGGCGGTGCTTTCGTGCGTACCAAAGTGAAAGGAGTGGTAAACGGCAAGGTGCTTGACCGAACCTTCCGTTCCGGGGAAACACTCGAAACGGTCCGCGTAGAACGGCACCCCTACCAGTTTCTGTACAGCGAAGGGGAAATGTACCATTTCATGCATAATGAAACCTATGAGCAGATTATGATTCCTGCTCAGCAGGTGGAAGGAGCACCTTTTATGAAGGAGGGCTCTGAGGTGAAAGTTGTAATCAATGCGGACGACAATGTGATCCTCTTCACGGAAATACCGGACCATGTGAACCTGGAGGTCACTCATACCGAACCCGGCGTCAGGGGAGACACCGCCCAGGGCGGGTCCAAGCCGGCAACGCTCGAGACCGGAGCCGTAATTAATGTACCCTTATTTATCAATGAAGGCGATCTGGTACGTGTCGATACTCAAAATGCCTCTTATATTGAACGTGTGAATACCTCATCATAACCTATTCCCGACTATGGACTTAAAACTGATCAAAAACCTTCTGAATCTTATTTCAAAAAGCGAAGTGAATGAGGTAACAATCGAAGAAGGAGATTTTAAAATCCGGATCAAAAAACAGGCGGATCAAATAGCGGGCGGCCAGACGCCGATTTATATGCCTGTGCCTGCCCCGGCTGCCACAACTGCGGCTGCGGTCCCAGCCCCGACCCTGCCGGCGGGCGAGACTTCGGCGGAGAACCCTCAAGCCGATCCCCAGGAAGCCGGAAAGAGCGGCGGCAGGCATGTTATTATCCATTCCCCGATCGTAGGCACTTTTTACCGGTCCCCCTCCCCTGACACTGCCCCCTTCGTGACAGAGGGAGATACTATTGGCAAAGGCGATACCCTTTGTATTGTTGAAGCAATGAAAATCATGAATGAAATCGAGTCGGAATATTCCGGAAAAATCGTCAGGATTCTTGTTGAGGATAACCAGCCGGTAGAATTCGATCAACCCCTGTTTGAAATAGAACCCGCCTGATAGCGCATGTTCAAGAAGATACTTATTGCCAACCGCGGTGAAATTGCCCTGAGAATCATCCGCACCTGCAAAGAGATAGGAATTAATACCGTAGCTGTATACTCAACGGCCGATCGCGACAGTCTGCACGTGAAATTCGCCGACGAATGCGTGTGCATCGGTCCGCCGCCGGGCCGTGACAGTTATCTCAAAATACCCCGTATTCTCGCAGCAGCCGAAATCACCAATGCCGAGGCTATCCATCCGGGATACGGCTTCCTCTCCGAAAACGCCGAGTTTTCGCGCATCTGCGGCGAACACGACCTCAAATTCATAGGTCCCTCTCCGGAGATGATCGCCATGATGGGCGACAAATCGCGGGCCAAAGAAAATATGATACGCAATAACGTGCCGGTCGTCCCCGGCAGCGACGGGATCGTGGAGAACCTGAAAGAGGCCGAAAAGGTCGCTGAAGAGATCGGGTATCCCGTTATGATAAAGGCCTCCGCCGGAGGAGGCGGTCGTGGGATGCGCAGCGTTTCAGCCCCCAAAGATCTCGCCCGGGCATTCGCCTCAGCGCGTACAGAAGCCCAGGCCGGCTTTAATAACCCTGATGTATACATCGAAAAACTGATCGTCGACCCTCATCATGTCGAGATACAAGTCCTCGGAGATCAGCATGGGAACGTCATCCATCTGGGTGAGCGGGATTGCTCGCTCCAGCGTCGTCATCAGAAGATCCTGGAGGAATCCCCTTCTCCCCTCATGACAGACGAACTCCGGGAGAAAATGGGACAGGCTGCCATAAACGCCGCAAAGACCGTCAACTATGAAGGCGCCGGTACCGTAGAATTCCTGGTTGACAAAAATCACGATTTCTATTTTATGGAGATGAATACCCGCATCCAGGTAGAGCATCCCGTCACCGAAGAAGTCACCAATTACGACCTGATCCGCAACCAGATAGAAATCGCCTGCGGAGAAAAGGTGCCGGATAAGCCGCTGAAAATGCGCGGCCACGCCATCGAATGCCGGATCAATGCCGAAGATCCCGAACATAATTTCAGGCCTTCTGCAGGAAAGATCACCGTTTTTCATCCTCCGGGCGGACATAGCGTGCGCATTGACACTCATGTCTATTCGGGTTATGTGGTTCCTCCTTATTACGATTCGATGATCGCCAAGCTCATTGTCAGCGCTCCCACCCGCCGGGAGGCTATCGCACGCATGAAGCGGGCCCTGCAGGAATTCGTGATCGAAGGCATCAAAACCAATATCCCCTATCATCTTCAGCTCATGGATGACCCGGTATTTATCGCCGGCAAACATAACACCCATTACCTGGAGGAATTTGTTTTTAAACCGGAACCTGTTAATCAGACAATGTTATGAATTATCCAGAGGATCTCCGCTATACCAAAGATCACGAATGGATCCGAGACAACGGCGATGGAACGGCCACAACCGGCGTAACCGATTTTGCCCAGGGCGAACTGGGGGACGTCGTTTTTATCGAATTGAAAGAGGAAGGTACGGTTTTACAACAGGATGATTCATTCGGTACGGTAGAAGCCGTCAAAACCGTTTCCGATCTTTATGCTCCGGTATCCGGGACCATCACCGCCCTCAACAAGGAGCTTGAAGAACATCCCGAACTCGTGAATGAAGACCCCTATGGTAAAGGCTGGATGATCACTATGAAACTGACCGATCCCGGAGAGCTGGACGGATTGATGTCCGCTTCCGACTACCGGAAAATCATTGCCTGAGCCGCCGGCATCGTATCCATGCGGATTTTACAAACGAGTGACGTTCGGCAATCAATTCAGGGATTTGCATGACGGATTATGGCAATTGTAGAGACGTGAAATTTCGCGTCTCTACAATGCGTCTCTACAAGAGATCGTTTGTTGAATTTTCTTTCATCCTTTCAATGATATGCATATCAATTACGACGAATGGATCCTGATCCTGGATTACGGGTCGCAGTATACTCAATTGATCGCACGGCGGCTGCGGGAATTGAGCGTGTACTGTGAAATTCATCCCTTTGACCAGGATTCGAAAATCTTCGAAAGCTCTCCGCCAAAAGGAATCATCCTGTCGGGTGGTCCTTTTAGCGTCAACGATGACGGCGCGCCCGGGCTACCGGAATATCTCTTCACATGGGATGTTCCCATTCTCGGTATTTGTTACGGGCTGCAGGCGCTTGCCTGGCGGGAACGGCCGGGAAGTGTCGAACCGGCTGAAAAGCGGGAATTCGGGCGCTCAATCCTGCTGATTGATGATACTTCGGATCTGTTTCATCATTTTCCTGACGAATCGATTGTATGGATGAGCCACGGTGATCACATCCGGGAACTGCCGGATTCTTACGAAGTGATTGCACACACAGCCAACGCTCCGGTAGCTGCGGTGCGCCATAAGCAGCTCCCTATCTACGGCGTTCAGTTTCATCCGGAAGTGGCGCATACGGAAAACGGTATCATAATCCTGCGCAATTTTGCCTTCAACATCTGCGGCCTGTCGGGCAACTGGACTGCAGAATCATTTATTGAGATGACCATAAACCGTATCCGGGAGCAGGTTGGCAGCAACAGAGTGATCTGCGCCCTCTCGGGTGGGGTCGATTCCACCGTTACGGCAACGTTACTGCATAGAGCCATTGGAAATCAGCTTCAATGCGTCTTTGTCGACAACGGACTTCTGCGCAAGAATGAGTTTCGCAATGTCATGGCTCTCTATAAAAAAGAATTAGAATTGCCTGTTGAAGGCATCGATGCCACGGATCAATTCCTGGATAAGTTAAAGGGAGTTTTCGACCCTGAAAAAAAGAGAAAAATTATCGGGAATACTTTCATTGAGATATTCGAAGAATACGTGAAACACGATCCGGATTACCATTTTCTGGCTCAGGGCACGCTCTATCCGGACGTGATCGAAAGTATCTCATTTAAAGGCCCTTCCGCCACGATCAAATCGCACCACAATGTGGGGGGGCTTCCGGAAAAGATGAACCTCGACCTGATCGAGCCGCTGCGGGAGCTTTTTAAGGATGAAGTCCGCGTTGTGGGTCGCGCTCTGGGTATCCCCGAAGGATTTATCAAACGTCATCCGTTCCCCGGTCCGGGGCTCGGTATCCGTGTGATCTCCGATATCACTCCGGAGAAACTGGCGATTCTGAGGGAAGTTGACGACATTTTTATTCGCCTGCTGCATGAGCATCATCTTTATGATGAGGTATGGCAGGCTTTTGCCGCGCTGCTCCCGGTGCAAAGCGTGGGTGTAATGGGCGACGCACGTACCTACGACTACACCGCAGCCCTTCGCGCCGTGACCAGCAAAGACGGAATGACGGCCGACTGGGCGCAGCTTCCCCATCCGTTCCTCGCAGAAGTATCTAACAGGATCATCAACGAAGTACCTGGAATCAATCGGGTGGTCTACGATGTTAGTTCCAAGCCTCCTTCAACCATTGAATGGGAATAACGCAGGCTTAGCCATGCTATCCCGGCTGCGGTTAACGGGTTTAGTCTGCAACATCCGCCATTAAATCATGAAGAGCGCCGGCAAAAGGCAGATTCGGTTTTTTAGCCGTTTAACTCTCTGCATCCGGCTTTCCGTCATCAGAAAACCTCCGGAATTTGATTGCTGATTGCCGATGGCTTACATTTTAAGATTCAGCTATCACTTAGAGATCACCCGGCACCTGATCCCCCCGGCAGGACAACAACCTTTAACTAACCGCAAAATAATATCCTAATAATTAACGCTCTCAAATTATGAAGCAATTGATCGAATGCCATACCCGTCCGGAGAGACGTTATTTTTTTCTTTCCGTATGCATGCTCATTATTCTGACAGGTTCGGTTTGTACAAAAGTAAGGGCACAACAATCGCAGGTGCCGGAGTCATTCAAACAGGCGCTCGAATTATATCAACAGGATAAATACCGGGAAGCGGCAGCCATTTTCATTGCGATTCCGACAGATGAAGCCCGCCTTTTTGCCGGGAAAAGCTATTTTTCGCTGGGAGACTTCAACAAGGCGATGTATTATCTCAACCTGGTGAGCGGCCAGGCCGATCCGTCGGTACGGGATGAGACGAAATATACCAAAGCACTGGTCGGGTTTCAGCTTCACGACTTCGCCGGTGCGCTGGATCATTTGCATGAACTCATCACCTCGGAAAACAGTGGGTTGAGGGAACAGGCCCGGCAATTCTACAATCAGGTTCTGGAATACCTGACCCTCCCACAACGCCTGGATGCGTTCAACGGCAGCAATTATGCCCGCGTCCAGTACGATCTGATCAATTCTGCGATCAATAAAATCAGCGAGCCGACTGCCATGAGCCTGTTACACATGGCCCGCGAGACATTTGCCGGAAGTCCTGATTCTACCCTTTTTCTCTCGCTGAAAAACAAGATTACCCATTACAATTTTAATACGGTCAATCCCGGAAATATCCATCTGAAAGCTCCGGAGGGCGTTAGTTACACTCTGGGAGTGGCTCTGCCGGGTCTCAATAAAAATTCGTATGAATACAAGGCGAGCCGCAATCTTTATTACGGGGTTGCATATGCCGTGGATGAGTTCAACCGGGATCATCCGGATATGAAAGTCTTCATCCGCTATGAAGATACATCGAAAGATTCCGACAGTGTGGATGTGATGACCAAACTTGCCTGGAATGATCACGCAGATATGATCATCGGTCCGTTACTTTCTGAAAAGGCGGCCGCTATGTCCAAAGGCGCCGAGAAATACCGGATCCTGATGCTTCCGCCTCTTGCGAATTCGGATACTCTTGATGCCGACAATGCTTATCTGTTCCAGGCTAACCCGACTTTTACCGTTCGGGGGAAGCGTATGGCCGATTTTGCGGTAAATCAGCAGCATTACAATCATCTGGCGGTCATTGCCCAGAAAAATGCCCTTGGCAGGGATGAAGCCATCGCCTTCCGCGATGAAGCAGAACGCCTTGGTGCGAGCGTCGATTACTTTTTCCTGGCCGATTTTGAAAAACAGGGATTCAATGTTACTCCCTATACCGAATATTTCAATCCGGACACCGTTTGGGTCGACAGCCTGCATTCCACGCCGGTCGATGCGGTCTATCTGCCATTTACAGGAATATCTGCACCTACCCTCATCAATGCGGTACTGACCGACTTTCAGGCCTTTCACACGAAGGTGGCTTTATTGGGAAATCAGGAATGGCAGGTTATCAACCTGGATCCGCAGAATATTCAGGGATTCAGCGTTTATTATACCAGTTATGGTACTCCCCAGCAGGGAACAGATGCCATTATCCGGTTTCGGAAAGGCTTCAACGACCGGTATCATATTCCTGCCGATCAGTTCTCCATTACCGGCTATGATTGTGCGCAACTCCTCCTCCAGGCCCTTCACCGCGTCCAGAACCCTGCTTTGCTGAAAGAATACCTCAAAACCGCGCCGGTGTATGAAGGATTAGGCAGCCATTATTATTTTGATAGCACGCATATCAATCAATCTGTAGACATTTTTCAGATGACCACAAAAGGCTCCAGCCTCGTCCGCGTGATGGAATGAGCCGGGTATCTCAGGATTTTTAAAATCGTAGTGCGGATATCGGAATATTTTTTAAATTCGGTGGATTAATTTGTCGATTTGAATAACCACAGATAAACCCTGCTAACAAAATGAACCAGAAAAAAACTACCAGCAATTCCTTCGCTTTCGGATTCATGGCCTTCATCTTTTTTATGTGGGGTTTTCTGACGGTGATGAACGATATTCTTATTCCGCATCTCAAATCGATTTTCCATCTGAGTTACGCGGCGATCATGCTCATCCAGTTCATGTTCTTTATCGCCTATTTTATCATGTCGATGCCTTCCGGGAAGGTTGTTTCGTCGGTAGGTTACAAGAACAGCATCGTTCTGGGGCTCATCATTACCGGAATTGGAGCTCTCCTGTTCTACCCGGCGGCGGCTGTTCGTTCGTACATCCTTTTCCTTGTTGCTTTTTTCATTCTTGCCAGTGGGATCACGCTCTTACAGGTAGCCGCTAATCCCTATGTAAGCCTGCTGGGTCCGGAAAGAACCGCCTCCAGCAGGCTCAACCTCACCCAGGCATTTAACTCGTTAGGCACAATGATTGCCGGTCCGATCGGCGGGATGCTTATCCTGAGCGGGGTTGTTTACACCGCAGAGCAGTTCTCGGCATTGTCGCCGGCACAGCAGATGGCTTATCAGGCGGAGCAGGCTCACACGGTTCAGGGGCCATATATCATATTTGCCATTATCCTGTTCATTATCGCCGTTGGGATGTATCTGTTTCATCTACCCAAGGTAGCCGGCGAAGAAGAAGCCGAAGGAGAACCGGAAGACAATGACAGATATACGTTTTCCGAGGCTCTCAGGCATCCGCATCTTATGTTCGGGGTCATCGCCATTTTCGTATATGTCGGTGCGGAAGTGACGATCGGAAGTTTTATGGTGAATTTCATCAGCCAGCCGCATATCGGCCATATTAGTCAGGGTACGGCGGCGAAGTATCTGTCGTTCTACTGGGGAGGCGCCATGGTCGGCCGGTTCATCGGTTCGGCTTTGCTGCAAAAACTGAATGTACGCCGGTTGCTCGGCATATTTTCTTCTGTCGCATGTGCGCTTGTTATCATTACAATGATAACTTCGGGAAGAGTAGCCATGTGGGCTATACTGGCTGTGGGACTTTTCAACTCGATTCAGTTTCCAACAATCTTCACATTGGGCATCGAGGGTATGGGAAAGCTGACCGACAAGGCTTCCAGCCTGTTGATAATGGCTATCGTCGGCGGGGCGATCATCCCGTTATTACAGGGAGTGCTGGCCGACAACATCGGAGTCCAGGCATCCTACATTCTCCCGGTAATTTGCTATTTGTACATCATGTTTTACGGGTTCAAAGGATCGAGAATCGTCTCTCGTCCGGCCCCTGATCCTGCCGCAACGCAAAGTTTATAAACGGCCGCTCTTTTGCCTGTATATGATGGGAGGAAGAAATTCACCTCTTCCCGATGAAATCCGCGGAGCGCCGGAAGAAGATTCCCGGCAGCTACACAGATCGTTGGTAGCTGCGAAAAGAACGCGTGGCTGCCCATCCGCAAAGGATCATAAAAAAGATCAGGAGCAGGCTGTGTATGATGAGATATTCCGATTGAACCGAGGCTGTGACGGCCTGTCTGCCGATATTAACGGCCCAGTCCACCGGGTTGAAGCCCGCAGCAATACGAATCCAGTGCGGGATAAGGTTCTCCTGCATGAAGGCGGATGACAGAAAGGTAAGCGGCAGCAGGATCAGGTTGGAGGCGGCGATCACGGATTCTTCTTTGCGCAGCAGCAAAGCCAGAGCGATGGAAAGCGAACTGATGGCTGCTCCCAGAATCATAGCGCTCACAATAAGAATGATGATGCCGGTGATCCCGCTCAGAAAATGCGCCCCGACGACCCATGCAAGCACCACAATGATCACTGATTGAATAATGGTCGTGACGCCATTCTGCGCCAGGCGACCGGTAATAATGGCGCTTCTGCTGACCGGGGTAACCAGGAAACGGTCCATGACGCCCCGGTCCAGGTCCTCAATCACCCCCATCCCGCTCCATCCGTTGGAGAATAACGCGCTCATGATTACAATGCCCGGCGTCAGAAAATCGATATACGACCGGGCGGAAAAACCCGGAACACTGGCCACGCTTTTGAATAATCCCCCAAAAAGCAACAGCCAGATGATCGGCTGAACCAGTGTGATTACCACATACCACGGCTGACGCATCAGATTTCGAAGCTGGCGTACGGTGATGTACCAGGAATGAAGTATTTTCTCTTTCATTTGGAATCCTCATTCTTTTTCTCCGGCTCGCCCGGATACGCATGCCCGGTATACCGCAGATAGACATCATCCAGTGAAGGCCGGGCTACCGTCACAGAGGCAACATTCACATCGTTGGATTCCAGAGCGGTTAGTACAGCGGGAACGGCTGAAGCGCCGTTATCGGCTCGTGCATGTACCAGCCGATTCTCTATTACAACGTCACGAATGCCGGAAATCCTATTGAAAATTCGGTCGATCGTTCCATCATCCGGCGTGCTGGAGAGTTCGATATGAATGGCATCACCATGCAAATCCGATTTAAGGGCATCGGGTGTTCCTTCGGCGACGATTCTGCCGCTGTCTACGATGGATAGCTGTCCGGCCAGGCGGTCGGCTTCCTCCAGATAATGGGTTGTTAGCAGAATCGTAATCCGCTCATCCCAAACCAAATTTTCTATTTCATTCCATAAATCGGAACGCGCTTTGGGATCCAGACCGGTTGTCGGTTCATCAAGAAACAAAATCCGGGGGCGATGAATCAGTCCCATTGCGACATCAAGTTTGCGTTGCATCCCGCCCGAATATTTACGGGTAACGCGATTAGCGGCGTCTGCCAGGCCAAACCGGTCCAGCAACTCATCGACACGCTGTTTGAGCGATGCTCCTTTCATCCCGTACAACCGTCCCTGAAGCATCAGGTTTTCCCGTCCCGTAGCCTCGCGGTCAACCGCCGATTTTTGAGCCACGCAACCAATAACCCGGCGCACCTTGTCGGGATGACGAACCACGTCCATCCCTGCAATCGTTGCCTCTCCCGAATCGGGCCGCGATAATGTGGTCAGGATCTTGACCGTTGTCGATTTCCCTGCGCCATTGGGACCTAATAAACCGAATATGGTACCCGGCTCAACGGAAAAGGTGATGCCGTCCAGGGCGCGAATCTTTCCTTCATAGACTTTAATGAGATTCTGAACTTTAATAGCAGGGAAGGACATGTCAGTGGT
>CAZNHE010000044.1:19029-21654 GCA_964572735.1 uncultured Chitinophagales bacterium
ATACGGTAGTATCCGAATATTTTGAAGCCGTGGCTGGTCAGGTAGTTGATGAATGACTTGATTGCAAGCATGGCCACGACAAAAGCCACGATATTGCCCAAAATCAACAGGCCGATCTCGTGTCCCTGGAAACCGGGCCCCTTCACATAAAATTCCAGCAATTTGTAACCTGTCGCGGCAAACATGGTTGGCACCGCCAGAAAAAATGAAAACTCGGCGGCCGTCTTTTTATTCAGCCTTCCGAAGAGTCCGCCAATGATCGTCGCCGCCGAACGGGAAACGCCCGGTACCAGCGAGAAACACTGGAACAGGCCGATCAGCAGAGCCGTTTTGTAACCCGTTTCTGTTGAGCCGTGTTCCTCCGAATTTTTGAAGTAATGATCCGCCCAAATCAGGACGATGCCCCCTGCAAGCAGCGAAATGGCAACTACCAGGATATCTCCCAGTAAATAATTAATCACCCCGATAAACAGCAGGCCGACGATGGCGGAAGGCAGAAAGGCAATAAAAAGCTTCCAGTAAAAACCGAAAGACCGGATAAAGCGGCGCCAGTAAAGCACTAAAACCGAAAGAATCGCCCCGAACTGGATCGCCACGGTGAAGGCCTTGGTAAACGGTTCTTCGGCAATCCCCATAAGTGAGGATCCTATGATCATGTGTCCTGTAGACGAAACCGGTAAAAATTCGGTTATTCCCTCGATAATCCCGAGGATCAGAGCCTGCAGATAATCCATTTTGACTGGTAAATTGGTAGCCGTTTCAGGTTCAGGCAGAAGGGGCTAAAATACATAAAACGATCAAAAGAGCATCTTCGAAAAGCCTGATTTTCAAATAATTTTTTGCCGTGAAGCATGCTCAAAGTTCACAAAACGAGATGGTCTTTCAGGAACGCCCGAAAGATAAACCACCCCGTCGCCACGGAAACGGTCTGTAATGATCGGTGAAATTATTCCTGAGTTTCCAGCCTGAGGGTACGCACGGCATCAATCGCCTCTATCAGGGGAGCCCTGGTTTCGCTCCGATAGGTCTGTACCGCTTCCTGTTCCCTTTCCTCTTCCAGCAAATGCAATATCTTCTCACGCGCGGAACGATTCAGAGGTCTTTGTTTTCCCCGCAACAGATACAACATATTCAGGCGCTGCCATTGAGTCATAAGTCCCTGTGATTTGTTAGCGTTTGGGTATGGTCTCCCGGTTATCGGCAGAAAAACCGAACTCTAAGTTCCAAATCCGAAGTTATAGGTCTAAATCCCAAATAATTTTTAAATGTTGAATCCAAAACAATCCCCCGGTGCAACCGTATTCATTACGTTACCTCTTTGATGTTTCCATTTTGTAATTTGTTTAGGATTTAGGAATACGATATCAGGCCTTACTCCACCATGCAGGATCTCGAAAAACATACAGAAGCTGTCCGCCAGGAAGCATACAGGCTTGGTTTCGAAGCCTGCGGGTTTGCCAGGGCCCGGCGCCTGGAAAAAGAGGAACGTCGTCTTGAAGAATGGCTCAACCAGGGACGGCACGGCAATATGCTCTGGATGGAGCGACATTTCGACAAACGGGTGGATCCTACCAGGCTCGTCCCCGGGGCCCGTTCCGTCGTCTCGGTTTTGTGCAGCTACAATCAGGACTTTGAGGCAGTGCATCCGGATAACGAATCCCCAAAAATTTCCAAATATGCACTGGGGGAGGATTACCATGGCGTGTTAAAAGAGAAATTATTCGCCCTCTATCATTTTACAGAGGAACTTTTGGGGGGATTGGAAGGGCGCGTGTTTACCGACTCTGCGCCGGTGCTCGATAAAGCCTGGGCGGTTGAAGCCGGACTGGGCTGGGTCGGGAAAAACAGCAATCTGCTGAATACACAGCTCGGATCCTGGTTTTTTATCGGAGAGATGATCGTCGACGCCGGGTTTGCCTACGACCGGCACCTGGCCGACCATTGCGGAACCTGTACGCGCTGTATCGATGCATGCCCGACCGGCGCCATCTACGAGCCTTATCGCGTTGACGGCAGCAAGTGCATCTCCTATTTCACCATTGAGATGAAAGAAAATATACCCGACGAATATCAGCAGCAGATAGGGGAATGGATGTTCGGGTGTGATATTTGCCAGGATGTATGCCCCTGGAACCGGAAAGCACAAAAAGGATCGGAAGAACGGCTCATGGCCCGCGAAAACCTGCTCCACCACGACCTTGACTTCTGGGAGGAACTCGACCTGGAAACATACCGGGAATTATTTCGGAAGAGTGCCGTAAAAAGAGCCAAATTCGACCATCTGAAACAAACTGTAGAAGTGGTTTCACGGAATCTGAGAAAGGGATAACGAGCAGTCAATAGTCAGTCCCGATTCATCGGGACAGTCAGCGAGTAACTGCGTGTCAAGTTTTTTTGGGGTATAGCCGGTGGCTAGTTGGTTTGTTGGACATTGATTATTGAGGATTTTCGTGATGGGGCATGGGATGGGTGTCCGTGCCGGGTGTGGCCTCCCCCCTGTCTCCGATAAATCGGAGCCGGTCCCCCTCAATGAGTGGGAATAAAATCCCCTTTGGAGGGGGGAGCTCATTCAGGGCACAGCGGGCTGGATTTGTCTTGTTTTTTGTGCGATGAATCGTATGGCGA
>CAZNHE010000044.1:21754-23420 GCA_964572735.1 uncultured Chitinophagales bacterium
CTACATCTCGCCGCTTCTCCACGCCCGACAACAAACATTTCCACACACGAGATTTCTCCGCTGAAAGCCGAAGACTGACCGCTAATTCCTAAAACGTCCCTCTTCGATCCTTCAGGTATTTGTACAGCAATTCTCGGGCACGAAAGATATGTGCCTTCACGGTCCCCAGCGGCAGATCAAGCTGCTCAGAAATTTCCTGATAGCTTTTCTCTTCAATATGCCGCATCTCAATAACCGCCTGATATTTCTCCGGCAGGCTGTCGATGGCTTCCCGGATGATACTGCGCCGCTGATGTTGCATAATTTCGATATCCGCCTCATACGTACTATCGGATACCTCGATGACTACCTCTCCCTCTCCGGTTCTCACCGGATCATCCAGGGAGAGCGTTTTCAGCTTTTTTTTGCGGAGAAAATCAATCGCATGATTGGTGGCAATCCGGTACAGCCAGGTTGAAAACGCATATTCATTGCTGTAAGAGCCGATATTGCCAAATACTTTAGCGAAGATCTCCTGGATCAGATCTTCAAGAACATCCTGATCCCTGACCAGTTTGAGCAGGTGGTAATAGAGAGCGTTATGGTACTTATCCACCAGACGCGTATAGGCCTTTTGGTCGCCCGAAACAGCACATTCCACCAGACGGGCGTCTTCCACGCTGCTCCGGGAAGCATGGGTATCGCGGGATTCGGAAGGATGTTCACTCATGCTGTTTTCTATGCGGATAACCAGGGCTATAAAAGCGATAAGTTATGGTTTTCTCACCCTTGTAAGCAAATGGAACAATAGGATCCTATTTTTTATATTTTGTCTTTCATGTATGGAGATTAACCCTGAATACTGTGCTTTTGCACAGTATCGTTTGGGTTCAACGCACATTGATATAACCTGCCTGTCTTGATAATCTGCAAGAGGGTACTCATTGTAAACTTAAGTTGGAACAAACCTATGAAAATCAAATTTTTTGTCGCTGTAACGGCATTGCTATGCGCCGTCGGGCTGCCCAGCGTGTATGCTCAGTTTGTTGGAGGTGCAGCACTCATATATAGTACAGATATCGATGAACCCGGCATACAAATAAACGGGTATTATAACCTTGCCCAAGTAGATCCTAAACTGTCTGTCGGGGCCGACCTTTCTTTTTATCTGCCGCACAAATATACGGGGTGGAAAGAAAGCTTCTGGGAACTGAATATCAACGGTCATTATAGTCTCTATAACAAGGAAAAGGTCAATATCTACGGTCTTGCAGGACTCAATATTACCGCCTGGAAGATCAAGGACACCGACCCGGAATTCGGGAGATATTCTGCAAGTGGAAGCAACGGAGGATTAAACATTGGGGCCGGCGCTCAGACAGGCGTAGGTTTTGGTGATGTTTTTGGAGAACTAAAATATGTCATAAATGATCTTGACCACCTCATGATAGCCGCAGGAGTCCGGATACCGCTATAGGATTTTGAACATGCCTACAATCAGACAACTTCATATCTCGGTTGTCTGATTCTCCCGGTCATTGTATGATCGGATACATCACATGATCCGTTGTACACTGACCAGTACGACGGCTTTTTTTGTGCAGGAATTATATATACCATGCATAGAGGAAAAGGTATCGCCGGATGACATATTCAATCAATCAAAATAAGCGAATAAATGCCATTA
>CAZNHE010000045.1:0-16074 GCA_964572735.1 uncultured Chitinophagales bacterium
TGGCTGATGTGGTATACAGTAATTGCAGGTCAATGGTCAACATCACTTCTCAAGTACAGGATAAGTGAAAATTATTCGAATATGCTGGGTGCTCCTCTGTGGGATTGGCAGAAGGACCTACTGGTCAAGTTTGATACCGCAGAACGTGGAATTCAACCAGGCGATTCATTCGTAAAATCGGTAAAAAGGCAAATAGATTTATACAAAGATAATTTCAATTCGCAGAAGATGAAGAAGCACTATAAAAGATGGAGTAATGAAATCCTTGCCAGGGCCGAGGGTAAGAATATGGTACGAGATGGACGTATTTACCATAAAGACGGAAGCTATGAAAAGGCTCAGCTGGGGTATCCATACTCTCGTAGAATGGGCTGGCAAACCCGGAATAAACCTTTTATTACCCAGTCTGGCCGTATGATTATTCCGTTGTACTCAGATGGATTCAGCTTTTCAGTGATGGCGTATACCGATGATTGGGGGAAGAACTGGAAATTCAGCAACCCTCTAGTTGGAATGGGAAATATTCAGCCTACAATTGCCGAAACAAATACCGGAGTTCTGGTTGCATATATGCGTGATAATGGTCCGGCGCCAAAGCGACTTCAGATAAGCCGTTCTACGGATGAAGGTGAAACGTGGAGTCCGGTGAAAGATTCGTCAATACCTAATCCCGGCTCGGCGGCAGATATTGTAACTTTGGATGATGGCCATTGGGTACTTATTTATAACGATACGGAGAGAGGGCGAAATAGCCTTGCAGTAGCACTTTCCCAAGACAATGGAAAAACCTGGCCCTGGAAGAGAAAGATTGAATTAGATACCAGTGAACATCCCAAGGAAGTGAGTTATCCGGCTATTATTCAGGGAAAAGATGGTAATATTCATGTTACATATAGTTACCAGTTGCCAGAAGTTAATCATACAAAACGACAGACTATAAAATATGCTGTTTTTAATGAAGCATGGATAAAAAGCAAATAATAAGTTTATGTCGCCAATATGTCAGAAAATGAAAAAAATACCACACCATAGGAGTCCTATGGACTAAGACATCGGGTCACAAACAAAAAGATATTTTAGCGATAAAAGCATAATCACTCATTTATTATCTCAGTTCTTCGCGTTTTTTAGGCTTAATGGATTAAAATATGCGTCTTAGAGTTGTCTCAATAAATGATTTAAAAGGTTAATATGAAATTAGACGTACTAGATATTGTAATAATTTTAGTATACCTGGCCGGTACCGTGGCATTTGGTTCTTGGTTTGTGCGTAAAAACCGGAATCCGGAAGCTTTTATGGCTGCCAACAGATCTTTGGGAGGATGGGTAGTGGGCCTGTCTATTGTGGGTACATACATAAGCAGCATCAGTTTCCTGGCTAATCCTGGTAAATCGTTCATGTCGGACTGGAATCCGTTTGTCTTTAGTTTATCGATACCATTGGCCGCGTGGATAGCTGTTCGTTATTTTGTTCCTTTCTACCGTAAAGCAGGAGAAATATCTGCTTATCATCATATGGAAGAACGATTTGGTCCCTGGGCCCGTACTTATACCGTTATAATGTATCTGATTATACAGGTAGCTCGTGTTGCAACTGTCACATATTTGGTTGCGTTGACATTAAGTGAATTTATTGGATTAAATATAGAATTAATCATCATTATTACAGGGGCATTAGTAACGATGTATACTTTATTAGGAGGAATCGAGGGCGTAATTTGGACGGATGCTATCCAAGCCGTCATTCTTGTGTTGGGTATTGTAATAACAATTGTCATGCTCCTAGTATATATACCTGGCGGAGCGGGACATTTATTAAGTATCGCTGCAAAGCATCACAAATTTAGCCTTGGGAGTTTTGGCTCAAGTATTGCAAAGCCTACCTTTTGGGTAGTCCTTGTTTATGGTATTACGATAAATCTGCAGAATTTCGGGATAAATCAGGGTTTTGTTCAAAGGTACGCTACAGCACGTTCTGACCATGAAGCCAAGAAAAGCGTGTGGATAGGAGCATTATCTTATCTGCCTATTTCAGCATTATTATTTTTCATAGGAACAGCATTGTTTGTGTTCTATACCTTGCAACCCGCGTTGCTTCCTGGCAATATATCGGGTGATGCGGTATATCCCTTTTTTATTATAAATCAGTTGCCTGTCGGAGTAATAGGAATCGTCATCGCAGCCATCTTTGCTGCTGCTATGAGTACATTGTCTTCGAGCCTGAATAGTCAGGCAACTCTGACTCTTCAGGATATCTACAGACGTTATTTTCGCACAAGGGCCAGTAATAAAGAATCCATGGGGATACTTTATGCGGCCACACTGTTCTGGGGAATACTTGGTACAGTGAGTGCCCTTTTATTGGTAGGAGTTCATAGTGCTTTGGATGCATGGTGGAAAATGCAGGGCATCTTTAGCGGTGGTATGCTGGGGCTTTTTTTGCTCGGAATAATGACACGGGCAAAAAATCCGGCGGCTATTTCAGGTGTCATTTTGGGTATTATATCGATCGTCTGGATGACAATATCTCCAGATTGGACTGGTGAACTTGCTAAATTCAAAAGCCCCTTTCACAGTTTCTTAATCATAGTTATTGCCACGTTAGTAATCCTGTTGGTTGGCATCCTGGTAAACCGAATCAGAGCAAATGCCGGCCGTGAACAGTATATGGTAAAATCGGATAATCCCTGAGAGGGATATAAAACGGCAATAATATCTTTCAATAATCACAAACAAAGATGAATTCTATAAATGGTATAATCCCACCTTTGGTGACGCCGCTTTTGGATGACGGAACCTTAGATATTGGCGGTTTGGGAAAATTGCTCAACCATGTGATAGACGGCGGTGTACATGGTGTATTTATTCTAGGTACTACCGGTGAAGGGCCAAGCCTCTCTTATACGCTAAGGAATGAATTGGTCAAGAGGGTCTGTCAGTTGGTCAATGGGAAAATTCCGGTCTTAGTAGGCATAACCGATTCATCATTTAATGAATCAGTAAATATGGCTGAAAGAGCCCATGATTTTGGAGCTCAAGCCGTTGTAGTCGCTCCGCCTTTTTATTTCAATATCACCGAAAATGAGCTAAGCGATTATTTTGATCAGCTTATCAACAAAATATCACTTCCTGTTTTTTTATATAACCAACCTTCCCTCACAAAATTGAGGATTAACCCCGGGTTAATAGAAAGATTGACTAAAAATCCTAAAGTTATAGGTTTTAAAGACAGCTCGTCTGATGTGGTCTTTTTTCATAAAGTAAACCATTTAAAAAACAGGTTTGGTTTCTCATTATTGATAGGTCCGGAAGAACTGCTCATGGAGACGTTGTTGCTGGGGGCAGACGGTGGGATTCCCGGAGGGGCCAATATTTTTCCTGAGTTATATGTAGATCTGTATAACAGCATACAACATAAGAATCTGGATGAGGCGCTCGAGCTCCACAACAAAATTATAAAGCTCAGCTCCATTGTATACAGTGGCAGTGGTTATGGTTCGAGTGATGTTATCGGCGGCATAAAAAAGGCACTGGCTTACCTGGGTATTTGCAACGATCGTATGGCAAGCCCTTTGAAAGGTGTAGATCGTGAAAAGGCAGAGAAGATTCAGAAATTCGTGAATCAATGCAGATAACGCGAAAAATATGAGTGAAATCCTTGAGTTTAGTGGAATAGTCCAAAGGATCATCACAATATCAAATATAGGATTTTTCAAAAGATGTCTGATGATGATGGGGTTTCCTGTAGTGAAATTATGAAAAGGTTCACTAAATAAAGAAAGATCAGATAAAGCAGGACAGGGTTACAGGTAGAAAATCTAAATGAGTTATAAGGTCAACATAAGAGTGGAACGATGAATAAAAAAGAATTTAGTACCCGGAAACCTCATGAAAAATTAATTGGAATTGTCCCTAAAGTAGGTATCCGGCCTGTCATTGATGGTCGCCGGAGAGGAGTGCGTGAGTCGCTGGAGGAGCAAACCATGAACATGGCGAAAAATGCGGCGGCATTTATATCGAATAATCTGAGGCATGCCAACGGTCTTCCTGTTGAATGTGTGGTCGCCGATACCTGCATCGGGGGTGTTGCCGAGGCTGCCCTGGCAGCAAAGAAGTTCGAACAGGAAGGGGTGGGAGTTTCGTTGACGGTAACGCCATGCTGGTGTTACAGTTCCGAAACCATGGATATGCATCCCTGGTATCCTAAAGCAATTTGGGGATTCAACGGAAGCGAACGGCCCGGGGCCGTCTATCTCGCAGCAACTAAAGCGGCTCATAATCAAAAGGGGCTTCCGGTATTCAGTATTTATGGCAGGGACGTGCAGGACAAAGACGACCGGAATATTCCTGAAGATGTACAGCAAAAAATCCTGCATTTTGTGAGAGCAGGGCTCGTGCTGGCGGAAATCCGGGGGAAATCTTATCTGTCCGTCGGAGCCGTGGCGATGGGTATAGCCGGATCGATGATTAATGAGGACTTTTTTGAGGATTATCTGGGGATGAGATGCGAGCAGATCGATATGTCGGAGATTATCCGAAGGGTCGAAGAAGAGATTTATGATACGGATGAATTTAGCCGGGCCCTGCAATGGGTGAAGCAGTATTGCCGGGAAGGAATGGATCCAAACCCCCCGGAACGGCAATCTACTCGTACTGAGAAGGACGAAAATTGGAAGATGGTTGTAAAAATGACCCTCATCATCCGGGATCTGATGATCGGAAACCCCGGGTTGAAAGCATCGGGCTTTGAGGAAGAATCCCTGGGGCATAACGCCATCGCTTCAGGATTTCAGGGCCAGCGACAGTGGACCGATCATTTTCCCAACGGAGATTTCCCGGAAGCCATCCTGAATTCTTCCTTCGACTGGAATGGCATCCGTGAGCCGTTTGTCCTGGCTACCGAAAATGATGCTTTGAATGCCGTTTGCATGCTGCTGGGCCATTTACTCACCGGGACGGCCCAAATCTTTGGGGATATACGAACCTACTGGAGTCCGGAAGCCATGCAGCGGGTAACCGGGGAGGAACCGGACGGAATAGCCCGGAACGGGGTCATCCACTTCATCAATTCCGGATCGGCCGCGCTTGACGGCTCGGGATATCAAACACAAGATGGCCGGCCTGCTATGAAACCTTTTTGGGATATTACTCCCGAAGACGCGGAGGCCTGCCTGCATGCCACCCGATGGTGCCCTGCCAATCATGAATATTTCCGCGGCGGCGGCTTCTCTTCCAACTTCCTGACCCGTGGCGGGATGCCGGTAACGATGAGCCGCATCAATCTGATTAAAGGTGCCGGGCCGGTGTTTCAGATAGCGGAAGGGTATACCGCAGATTTGCCGGCCAATGTTCATAAAATCCTGGATCAGCGGACGGATCCCACATGGCCGACAACATGGTTCGTTCCCCGCCTGACGGGGCGATCCGTTTTCACGGATGTCTATTCAGTAATGAATAGCTGGGGTTCCAACCATGGTGTGCTGACTTATGGGCACGTGGGAGATCAATTGATCACGCTGGCCTCTATGCTGCGCATCCCGGTGGCTATGCATAATGTGCCTGAGGAGCGAATATTTCGCCCCGGCGTTTGGGATGCTTTCGGCGCCATGCACCCCGAAGGTGCCGATTTCCGTGCATGCAAAGCCCTGGGACCCCTATTCGGGAAAAGCAGGAGGTGAACCAGGATTAACAGAGAGATGTTCTGGATTTTTCCGAATCATCCTGTACCTCCTGCATCATCCTGAAAGTCCTGGTCCTGATTTCGGTATTTCTTTCCCATAAAATGTGAGCTATCTTACAGCAGTTAATTTTTTCGGGTCAAAGTAAATAAGGATCATCTTTTCAGCGAAAATCCATCGCAGACTGGCTTTTTCCTGAAAAACGGCTGATGATCCTGATGTACGGTTCTCCATTTTGCTAACTTATCACCATGCGGATATCCCTGTTTATTACCTGCTTTAACGATACATTGTTTCCTGATACCGGGAAGGCAATGGTTTCGTTACTGGAACGGCTGGGCCATGAAGTGGAATTTCCTCTTGAACAAACCTGTTGCGGCCAGATGCACTTCAATACCGGCTATCAGAAGGAAACGATCCCGCTGATTCGCCATTTTATTGATGTTTTCGCAGCATCTGAGGCGGTGGTAGCACCCTCGGCTTCGTGTGTCGGCATGGTTCGGGAATTCTATCCCCGTGCCGCCAGGGAGACCGGGGATAAAGATCTGGAGGCCGCGGTCGAAGCGCTTTCTCCCAGAGTGTACGAACTGTCGGAATTCCTGGTAAAGAAGCTGGGAATCGAAGACGTGGGTGCCTGGTATCCGCACAGAGTGACGTATCATCCGACGTGCCATTCACTGCGTATGCTGCATGTGGGGGATGCGCCATTGCGCCTGCTCAGGAAAGTGAGGGGGATCGACCTGGTGGAGCTCCCGGAGGCAGAAGAATGTTGCGGCTTCGGCGGTACCTTTGCGGTAAAGAATGCAGAGACTTCCACTGCCATGCTGAGCGACAAGATGCGACACATCCGGGGAACCGGAGCCGAGATTTGTACTGCGTGCGACAACTCATGCCTGATGCATATCGAAGGCGGATTGCATCGGGGGCAGGCCGGAGTGAAGACCGTTCACCTGGCCGAAATCCTGGCTTCTACGGATGAGTGATGAATAGAAACGATCAGCACTGTAGAGACGCGAAATTTCGCGTCTCTACAATACATCCCGTTCCTGCGGCTTTTGTATAGTAAATAATAAACAGAATGAGTATCAATCATAATACAAGAGACACCGACACCACTTTTGAGGAGTCTGCTGCCTCGTACCTCTCAAATACGCAGCTCCGCCGGAATATAGGTTTTGCCACGCATACCATTCGCCGGAAGAGAGCTTCGGCAGTAGGAGAGATGCCCGACTGGGAAGCACTGCGCGAGGCCGGCCGGGCAATCAAGGAGCATACGCTGCGGCATCTGGATACGTATCTGATCCAGCTTGAGAATTCGGTCACACGTGCAGGCGGACAGGTCCACTGGGCCCGGGACGCCCGGGAAGCAAACAGGATTGTGGTATCCCTGGTGAAACAGCAAAAGGTTTCGGAAGTGGTGAAGATGAAGTCCATCACTACCGATGAAATCCATCTTAACAAAGCCCTGGAAGCAGAAGGAATCAAACCTGTTGAAACCGACCTTGCCGAATTGATCGTCCAGTTGTCGAAGGACACTCCTTCCCATATTTTAGTACCTGCCATTCACAAAAACCGCGCGGAAATCCGCGATTTATTCCGTAAGACCATCGGGACGGAGAACCTCACGGATCAGCCCGCCGACCTGGCGGAAACTTCACGCAGATATCTTCGCCGGAAGTTTTTAAGTGCAAAGGTAGGCATCAGCGGCGCCAATTTCGCGGTGGCTGAAACCGGTACGGTCTCTGTCGTAGAGTCGGAAGGAAACGGCAGGATGTGTACCACCCTGCCTGAAGTGCTGATCAGTGTGGTCGGTATTGAGAAGATTATCCCCACCTGGGATGATTTTGAAGTGTTTATGCAGCTTCTGCCGAGGTCGTCAACCGCTGAACGCATGAATCCGTATAATTCTTTCTGGACCGGCGTGACGGAAGGGGATGGTCCCCGGGAGTTTCACCTTGTTCTGCTGGATAACGGCCGCACGAAAGTGCTGGCCGACGAAATAGGCAGACAGGCTCTTCAATGCATCCGGTGCAGCGCCTGCCTGAATGTTTGCCCCGTTTACGAACGCACAGGCGGCCACGCCTATCATTCCGTATATCCCGGACCCATCGGAGCCATCCTGACGCCGCAATTGCAGGGGCTGGACAAGAAAGGCCCCGCCTCGCTGCCGTATGCCTCCAGCCTGTGCGGAGCCTGCTACGAAGTGTGTCCGGTAAAGATCAACATACCCGAAGTGCTGGTACATCTTCGCGGAAAGGTGGTTCGCCGTAAAGAGGAACGAGGATCACTGCGTGAGAGGACAGACCCCGAACATATTGCTCTGAAGATCCTCTCCCGGACCTTCTCGGATCGCAAAAGATACGAGCGGGCGCAGAGGATGGCGCAAAAGGGGCAGTGGCTGTTCGCAAAAAACGGAACCATATCCCGCCTGCCGGGTAAACTGAATGGATGGACCGCCACGCGCGATTTACCGGCCATCCCCAAAGAGTCATTTCGCGACTGGTGGAGGAAAAGAGGATGAATGCTGCCAAAGAAGAAATCCTGAACAGGATTCGCGGGGCATTGAAAGATGTCCCCGATACAGATCCCCTGGACGGAAGTACTATTCCGCGCACGTACCGGCGGAAGAACAACGGGAGACATGAGGAGAATGTACTGTTATTTATGGAGAGAGTGGGCGATTATAGTGCCGAGATCGCTAAGATCAGGCTCGCCGGGTTGCCAGAAGCCGTTAGGATACACCTGGACCGGCATAATGTGCATAGATTGGTCGTCCCTCCCGGCATTCCGGAAGAGTGGCTGCCGGATGGGGTAGAACTGCTGAGGGATGAGCCGGATCCTCTTTCTCATACGCAGCTCGATCAGAGTGACGGAGTGCTGACCGGCTGCCGGCTGGCCATTGCTGAAACGGGCACCATTGTGCTGGATGCCGGAAAAGGGCAGGGGCGCCGTGCATTGACGCTGCTTCCCGACTATCATTTGTGCATCGTTTTTGAGGAACAGGTCGTTGGTCTCGTCCCCGAAGCATTCCGGCAGCTTGGAGAAGAGATCAGGGGAGATGGACCGCCGGTGACCTTCATTTCCGGTCCGTCCGCTACCTCCGACATCGAACTCAACCGCGTTGAAGGCGTCCATGGCCCCCGGCGGCTTGATGTGCTGGTGGTGACGAAATGAAGGCCGGGAAGCAGGTTAAGGTAAACGGTTTCATTGCGAAAATACACAATGCAGGATGCCAACGGAACCCGGGAAATGATATTTAAGGGTTCTGCGATTGCGCTTTATGTGGAATCTGTATCCGTTAATAGGCCGGTTGCCTTTTTCGGGGTATTCTTCATCGCCAGAGAGTTTTATAAAGCCCTCCGCTATTACTTTCAGTTACAGGATCGTCGCAATGGATTCTGTTTAATTGGCTTTTATACAATAAACCTGTCTAATAAAAGCCATATTGTCACAAAGAGGTATTGCAATTAAAGAGGATATCCCGTATGGTATGTTACCGGAAACATTTTGCATGGGAAACCGGTGGTGAGGAAACATATTTTTATTTTATTATTTAAACAATTTGCTTATTAACAATCATTTAAAAGTAGATTAAGAGTTATGGATAATGTTTTTTCTTTGAAAGACAGGCTGGCTCTGGTAACCGGGGGTGGGACCGGACTCGGTTTTGCAATTGCACAGGTATTTGTACAGGCCGGAGCAGAAGTGGTTATCACCGGAAGACGCGGGGATGTCCTCAAAGAAGCTGTCGGAAAGCTGGGAAAATCGTCTCATTATGTTGTAAATGATATCAGAGACCTCGATTCTCTGCCCGGGCTGGTTGACCGGGTGGAATCGGACTTCGCCCCGATAGATGTCCTGGTGAACAACGCCGGAGTCAATCTCAAAAAGACGGCTGTCGAGGTAACAAATGAGGAATTCTCAAATATCATCCAAACGAATCTTACCGGATTATTTGCTCTTACCCGGGAGGTCGCAAAACGAATGGTAACCCGGGGAAAGGGCAGTATCGTCATGATCACTTCTATGGCGGCCATGTATGGGTTACCACAGGTAGCTGCCTACGGCGCTTCAAAATCAGGTGTGTTAGGCATGACCCGCATCCTGGCGTCGGATCTTTCTCCCCACGGAGTGCGGGTGAACGCCATCGCACCGGGTTTTATAGAATCACCTATGTTGCTGAATGCCCTGAATGCCGACCCTGAGCGCAGGAATAAAGTGCTCGGCCGTACCCCCATGCAAGATTTCGGCCGGGCCGAGGATATCGGATACGCCGCCCTGTATCTTGCCTCCGATGCCGCACGTTTCGTCACCGGCGTAAACCTCCCGGTCGACGGCGGCAATTCCATCGGGTTCTGATGATCGCAGCCAATCGTTAAAAATAACAGTATGAAAGATACATCCGACTAATCACAGGTCAGCTATAAAACTCATGAAACTCACCAAATATTCGTTGGGAGTCGGCGATCGATTCGGGCATCAGGGGGTACCCCAGCTTCGTGCGGTCGAAAAAGCGGCTTCCCATGGCATTACTATTACCCCGGTATGGAACAAATCGTATCGTGAACACGAAATTATCGGCACCAAACCCGGTCAGGTCCGGCAGGAGGCCGATCAGGCTGTTTCGGAACTGGAATGGTACGGCCCTTATTTTGTGGATGCCGACCACATCACGATGGATACTATTGATGAGTTCGTCGACTGCTCCGATTTTTTTACGATCGATGTGGCTGATTATATCGGGAAACCGGCTTCGGATGAGCGCATAAAGGACTTCATCGAAGGGAACCGCCGTTTTATTGGAGAACTGGCCATCCCGGGGATCCCCGAACCTTTCACAATCACTGAAACACAACTACTTGAGATCGCTCATACCTTTTTGTCAGCCATTGACCAGGCCGGACGTATCCATACATATATCCGGGAAAAAAAGGGAAATGATGTGGCCGTTGAGGTTTCTATGGATGAAGTGGAAACACCTCAGACGCCGACCGAGTTATTCTTTATCCTAAAAGGACTTTCCGAGAAAGGGGTGGTTTTGAGTACGATCGCCCCCAAATTCACCGGTCGTTTTAATAAAGGGGTCGATTATGTGGGAGACCTTAATCAATTCTCAAAGGAATTTGAGGAGGATATTCTGGTCATCGCTCATGCTGTGAATACCTACGGCCTACCCCGTGATCTCAAGCTGAGCATCCATTCAGGCAGTGACAAATTTTCTATTTATGGTCCTGTTCATCGTATCATTCAGAAGTATGGTACCGGTATCCACCTGAAAACTTCGGGAACGACGTGGCTGGAAGAATTGACGGGGCTGGCCCTGGCCGGTGGTGACGGTCTTGATATGGTTCATTCCATTTATGAAGAAGCCTGTAAACGTTTTGATGAACTGACCAGGCCTTATTCGGCGGTTATTGATGTGGATCCGCGAAAATTGCCGGAGCCGGATCTGTTTAAGAGTTGGAACGGACAAAAAATTGCTTCGAAGCTGGTTCATAATCCCAAAGATTCCGATTTTGATCCCCAGCTTCGCCAGTTTTTGCACTGCTCGTATAAAATTGCAGGTGAAAGAGGCGCGGCGTATACTCGATTGTTAACCAAACACAGAAAGGTGATCGGCGAAAATGTTACGAAAAACCTGTTTGAGCGGCATATTCGTCCTTTATTTCTGAGTGATATAAGTTCTGTCAAACCAATTAATATTTATGAAAATCACAAAAGCTGAAGTTATCATCTGCTCGCCGGATCGGAATTTTGTTACCCTTAAAGTATATACGGACGAAGGAATTTACGGAATTGGCGATGCCACATTAAACGGGCGTGAGCTGGCCGTAGTCGCATATCTGGAAAATCATTGCATCCCGTGTCTGATCGGCCGGGATCCGTTCAATTCGGAAGATATCTGGCAGTTTTTCTATCGCGGCGCCTACTGGAAACGGGGTCCGGTGACGATGGCCGCCGTCGGTGCAATCGATCTGGCGATATGGGATATCAAAGGCAAGGCCCTGAATACACCCGTGTATAACCTTTTGGGAGGACAAAGCCGCACCGGAGTGCTCGTTTACGGACATGCCAACGGCAACGACATCGAAGAAACCGTGGATGAAGTCGGCAAATACATCGATAACGGTTATTTGGCCATTCGGGCCCAATCCGGTATTCCGGGGCTGGCCGGTACGTACGGCGTATCAAAGGATAAAACCTTTTATGAGCCGGCTAAAAAAGGGCTCCCTCATGAAGACGTCTGGTCGACCGAAAAATACCTGAATTTTATTCCCAGGCTCTTCCGGAAACTCCGCGATGTATATGGCGACGATCACAGCCTGTTGCATGACGCTCATCATCGTCTCACCCCCATAGAGGCGGGGAGACTGGGAAAAGAGCTGGAGCCCTACCACCTGTTCTGGCTCGAAGATCCTGTTGAAGAAGAACTGCAGAAGGGATTCCGCATCATCCGGCAGCATACTACCACCCCCATTGCCGTAGGAGAGATTTTCAACTCGGTTTACGACATGACCGACCTGATCACCGAACAGTTGATCGATTATCTGCGTGTGACCATCCTCCATGGCGGAGGAATCACATCAATGATGAAACTGGCGGCTTTTGCCTCGGTTTATCATATAAAGACCGGCTTCCACGGCGCTACGGACCTGTCTCCCGTTAATATGGCGGCGGCGTTGCATGTGGGAATATCGATCAATAACTTTGGCATTCAGGAATATATGCATCACACCAAACTGACCAACGAGGTCTTTCCTCATTCGTATTATTTCAGGGATGGATACCTCCATCCGGGTGATGAGCCGGGTTTAGGCGTGGATATTGATGAGAAGCTGGCCGGCAAGTATCCTTATGAACCAGCCTATCTGCCCGTCAACCGCAAGGAAGATGGCACCATGTTCAATTGGTGAGATTCGGCAGCGGATAATGAAATAAGAACGTCGGAAAAAGGGCAGGATCGGGTAATTTTACTTCTTTTGGGTTTTAGCCGTCAGCATTCGGTTTTCAGCTAAAGGCGAATTTCCGAAGACTGATGGGTGAAAGCTGATCGCTGAAAGCTTATATTCCAATATCCGGTCATAATGTAGCGCTCAATGTAAAGAAGAAGAATTATGCAGAAAAAGATTGTGACGTTCGGTGAAATCATGCTGCGCCTGGCTACGCCTGGTTTTCAGCGTTTCTCGCAGGCCTCACAACTGGAGGCGACCTATGGCGGAGGAGAAGCAAACGTGGCGGTTTCACTGGCTAATTACGGACTGCCTGTCGATTTTGTGACCCGCCTTCCCCGAAATGATATCGGAGAGGCGGCGTTGATGAACCTTCGCAAACTCGGCGTGGGAACCCGGAATATTGTCCGTGGCGGGGACCGGCTGGGGATTTACTTCCTGGAGAAAGGGGCCGTCAGCCGTGCAAGCAAGGTGATTTACGACCGCGCCAATTCGGCTATCGCACAAATAAAGAAGGGGGATATCGACTGGAAAGCGGTCTTTGAAGGAGCCGGATGGTTTCACTGGACCGGCATTACTCCGGCCATTTCGCAGGGCGCCGCGGATGTGTGCAAAGAGGCCATCCGGGTAGCCAATGAAATGGATCTCGTTGTGTCCGCCGATTTAAATTACCGCAAAAAGCTGTGGAATTACGGGAAAACCGCTTCCGAAGTGATGCCCGGCCTGGTGGAAGGTTGTGATGTGATCCTTGGCAACGAGGAGGATGCCGAAAAGGTTTTCGGGATTCATGCTCAGGGCGCCGATGTCACCGGCGGCAAAGTGGATGCAACGGCCTACGAATCTGTCTGTCGACAGCTACTAGAACGCTTCCCGAAAGCAAAGAAAGCCGTTATCACCCTGCGCGGCTCGATCAGTGCTTCCCACAATACGTGGTCCGGTGTACTGTGGGACGGGAACCGGCTTTATAGCGCACCTACTTATCAGATCACCCATATTGTAGATCGCGTCGGCGGTGGCGATTCGTTTATGGGGGGACTGATTTACGGGCTGCTCACCTATCCGGAGGATGATCAAAAGGCTCTCAACTTTGCGGTAGCTGCTTCCTGTCTCAAGCATACCATTGAAGGAGATTTCAACCTGGTAACGATTGATGAGGTTGAAAAGCTCATGAGCGGCGACGCCTCAGGCAGGGTATCAAGATAACACAGCCGGCTTTCAGCCTGCTCCCGCCGATGAATAGCTGATCGCTGACAACTAATCATTAACTCCGCGTTTATGGCACGATTTACAAGAATACAGACAGCCGTTAAAATGGCCGAAACCGGCATGGTCCCGGTTTTTTATCATGCCGACCTCCAAACGGCCAAAGAGGTCTTAAAAGCCTGTTACGAAGGAGGCACCCGCGTGTTTGAGTTCACAAACCGCGGCGAATATGCCCACGAAGTTTTCGGGGAACTCAACAAATACGCTGCCCGTGAACTGCCGGAGATGATTCTTGGCGTAGGGTCGGTAGTGGACCCTCCAACCTGCGCTCTCTATATACAACTGGGAGCCAACTTCGTGGTTTCACCGATTCTCAAAGAAGAGATGGCCCGGGTATGCAACGCTCGTAAGATCATGTGGATCCCCGGCTGCGGCTCCCTGGCGGAAATCGCCCGCGCCGAGGAAGCGGGTGCCGAGATCGTCAAAATCTTTCCTGCAACGCAGGTAGGCGGACCCCAATTCGTGGCTGCAGTAAAAGGACCCTGTCCCTGGACCAGCATCATGCCGACCGGGGGGGTGGCCCCGACCGAAGAGAATCTGAAAGCCTGGTTTGACGCCGGAGTGGCATGCGTAGGCATGGGGTCCAGACTGATCACAAAAGAGATCGTCCATTCCCATGATTATTCCTTACTTACCCAAAAGGTGAAAGAAGCTTTTGGCATCATCCGAAAAGTGAGAGGACTATGACCGAAAGAGAATGATGGTGCTATGTTGATCATAGAAAATGGGCGGCGGGAATTGAAGAAAATCGTTTGTAAGTTATAAAAGCTGTTACCGGGAACATCTTTTATTAGATGTTATCTTGTAATTATCATATAAATCTTTAACTAATGATGGTAGAATAATGGAAGTACGACATCCAACGCATCCAGCGGATGCCAAACAATATGGTTCTGAACGCTTGCGGAAAGAATATGCTCTTGAGAGACTGATGGAGCCGGGGAAGGTTAATCTGGTATATACTCATCACGACCGGATGATTGCCGGCGGAATTGTGCCCGGTAATCAGGAAATCAAACTGGAAACATACGATCAGCTGAAATCCGATTATTTCCTGGAGCGACGCGAGCTCGGGATCATCAATGTCGGCGAAAAGGGCCAGGTGAGCGTCGACGGAGAGGTGTTTGATCTAGAACACACCGACTGCCTCTATGTGGGGAAAGGGGCCAAAGACGTGCGATTCAAAGGGGACGGTGCTCGTTTCTTCCTCATCTCGACTCCGGCGCATGCCGCGTTTCCCACTGAAAAGAGCAGCAAGGCGGAAGCAGTCGTCGAAAATCTGGGATCCGGCGTGGCTTGTAACGAACGCTCCATTCATAAATTCATTCACCCGGACGGGATCAAAAGCTGTCAGCTGGTGATGGGCTTTACCGAGCTGAAGGAAGGCAGCATCTGGAATACAATGCCTGCCCATACGCACGACCGGCGCTCCGAAATCTATTTTTACTTCAATCTCCCGGAGGAACAACGGGTATTTCACTTCATGGGAGAACCCGACGATACACGCCATCTTGTGCTGGAAAATGAAACAGGGGTCATTTCTCCGTCATGGTCGATTCACTCCGGATCGGGGACCGGTCCCTATTCGTTCATCTGGGCGATGGCCGGCGAAAACCAAAGCTTTGCGGATATGGATTTTGTCTCCATGGAAACGCTGAGATAATCCTTTCCGACAAGCATCATCGAAAGCGTTGACAAAAGCCGGATGCGGGTATATTTTAGCCGGCGGCTTACTGCTGCCGGAAAAGATCTTCGGAAGCTGATAGCGGATGACCGGGAACCTCTGCCTTTATTCAACGTTTTGGAAAATCACGAGAATAATATCTATCCATAAATTAACACTCTCATTTATCAACTATGATTATCGACGATTTTAGTCTGAAGGGGAAAACGGCGTTGGTCACTGGCTGTAAAAGGGGCATTGGAAAGGCGATCGCCGAGGGTCTGGCCGGGGCAGGAGCAGATATCGTAGGGGTTTCGGCTTCGCTTGCTCCTGAAGGAAGCGAAGTAGAAAGGGCGGTAAAAGCGCTCGGCCGGAATTTCAGCGGCTACCAATGTGACTTTTCGAACCGGAAGAGCCTGTACGAATTCATCGAAAAGGTGAATTCCCGCCACGACAGGATTGATATCCTCGTTAATAATGCGGGAACGATCCGCCGGAAGCCGGCGGCGGAGCATCCTGA
>CAZNHE010000045.1:16174-21703 GCA_964572735.1 uncultured Chitinophagales bacterium
GATAATACCGCACCGCTTCGGGCGGATGAGGAACGAAGCAGCGCAATTCTCGGCCGGATACCTGCCGGACGATGGGGCCGGCCGGAAGATTTGGCTGGAGCAGCCGTTTTCCTGGCTTCCCCTGCGTCGGATTATATTAACGGAACGGTTCTCCCGGTCGATGGAGGTTGGATGGGCCGGTAATTAAGGTAAAAAACGGAGGAAATAGTATGGGACGGTACGGCAATTCAAAATATTTTCCGGCAGTGGTATTTGCCGGTTTATTGATCCTGGCGGGCTGCGGACGTGGTAAAAAGACGGCATCAGCCGATTCCAGGACTGATGGCATCCAAATCAATCCCAAAGAGAATCTCGATTTTGCAGCCCGGCAGCTTCGGTACACGATTGACACGTATCCCGATAGCACCCGGTTCCCACGGACGGTCAATGCCGACGGCTCGCTGAAAGAAGTCTCAGCCGGCGATTGGACCTGCGGCTTTTTCCCCGGAGAACTATGGTATATGTATCAGTATACAAACAAGCCGTACTGGAAAAAGCAGGCCCGGAAATGGACTTCCCAACTGGAGGAACAGCAGTACAACACGCACACACACGACGTGGGCTTCATGATGTTTCCCAGCTATGGGCGTGGATATTTGCTGACCCACAACGATCATTATAAACAGGTTTTATTGCAATCCGCGCGTTCACTGGCCACCCGGTTCAATCCGAAAGTGGGGGCAATCAAATCCTGGGATAACACCAAATGGAAATACCCGGTAATCATTGACAACCTGATGAACCTGGAGCTTCTGTTTAAGGCTACTCAAATCAGCGGGGATAGTACCTTCTGGCATATTGCCAAAACCCATGCACTGACTACCATGCGAACTCACATCCGCAGCAACGGGAGCAGTTATCATGTGGTTGATTTTGATCCCAATACAGGAAAAGTGCTTTGGAAAGGAACCGCCCAGGGATATGCGGACAGTTCCACCTGGGCCCGGGGAGAGGCGTGGGCGTTGTATGGTTTTACAATGGCGTATCGCTACACCAGGGATGCCCGTTTTCTGAAAACAGCGCAAAAGGTGGCTCATTTTATTCTAACTAATAAAAATTTACCTTCGGACGATGTTCCCTATTGGGATTACAACGCGCCCGATATTCCCAACGCTCCGCGTGATGCCTCGGCTGCGGCTATTATGAGTTCGGCTTTTATCGAATTAAGCGGATATGTTCCGGAAGAAGAGGGCCGCGAATATCTCCATACGGCTAAAAAGATCATTCACAGCTTGTCCACCCCCACCTATCGTGCTGCCAAAGTGGGCGGGAATGCCGGCTTCATCCTCAAAAAGTGTGTCGGCAACAAACCTGGTCATTCAGAGGTGTCGGTGCCGTTGGTTTATGCCGATTATTATTACATAGAAGCTAATTTGCGGTATTTGAAATTGATGAAGGATTAACCGGAACCTCTGTGGGATGTAGAGACGCGAAGCTTCGCGTCTCTACATCTATTTCATCATCAACATTTTTCAAGGAAGAAATAAAAAGGGGTTAGTAATCGACATGTCATACGTCATTACGAGGCCATTATTCACCAAGGCGAAAGACTCGTACTCGTGATCGACGAGCACGATCACGAGCACCGTCTCACTGAGCACAAGCACGAATTACGTTCCCTGCCAGGTACAACTGACCATTAGCTGCTGACAAATGACATACCTGTCATCCTCATCAAAGGTTATCCACCCTGGATAATGGTGGTCCCACAATGATGCAATCCATCGGGCGTTTATAGATAAGTGTAAAACCTGAGATCTTAATTCCTGCCGGTCTGTCAATAATCGCCGCATGAACATTTCAGACAAATATACTATCTATACTATCGGGCATTCCACCCATAGTCTGGAAGAACTCGTGGCGATGCTGCAATCCTTCGGCATCCTGACCCTGGTAGATATCAGGCGTTTCCCGGGATCACGGAAATATCCTCATTTTAATAAAGAAAATTTAGCGGCGGCATTGCCGGAAGCCGGGATAAGCTACATCCATTTGGAAGATTTGGGCGGAAGGAGAAGGGTAAGGAAAGGATCGAAAAACAGCCGCTGGCGTAATGATTCTTTTCGGGGATATGCAGATTATATGGAAACAGTGGATTTTGAAAAGGCGGCTTCAGCGCTTGAAGGAATCGCCCTAAAACAGCCGACGGCTTATATGTGTTCCGAGGCGGTCTGGTGGCGCTGTCATCGCTCCATGGTGTCGGATTATTTAAAAGCAAGAGGCTGGAAGGTACTGCATATTATGGCCGCCGGAAAAGCGGAAGAACATTTTTATACCTCTCCGGCACGCGTCGCAGGTAGCCGTGTGTTTTATTCTGATGAAGATTTATTTAATTCATAAAAAGAACTGAAGATGGAAACGAAATTTAAAGTGGGTGACAATGTTAGCTGGAACTCAGAGGCGGGGAGGGTTTCGGGCACGATCATTAAAATACATACAAAAGATTTCGATTATAAAGGCTACACACATCATGCCACGGAAAATGACCCGCAGTATGAGATTAAAAGTCATAAATCCAGCCATATAGCAGCACATAAAGGGTCCGCACTTACGAAAATCGCAAGAGAGAAAGATTAAGATGTGGGCGTATCGGACGGCATGGCAGGCGCTTGCCTGGTATCCGGGTTTCTCCTCCGGATCCTGATACGGCCGGGATGCAAACCAATGCAATGCCTTACAGAGATACAACAAGAGAGCTTTACCGAACATCATAGGACGTCAGGCCCGCAAAGTTCTTGAGGTCTTGCAGGTCTTTGGCATGCGATGCGAATTCCTGAACCTGTTTTCGTATTTTCAGTCACACAAGAAAAGTACCGCCGGATTTCGGGTAAACGACCCATTATTCGCAGGCTACCAACCATTAATCACCAACCCAATGGCGTTTCGTTTCATTATCGTCGGCACCGGCAATATCAGCAAAACTTACTGGAATGCCATCCAAAACCTTCAGGATACCGAGGTCGCGGGTTTTGTATCGCGGCATGGTGCACGTCCCGCGTGGCTGGCCGGAGAGGCTCAGGTAGAAATAGCAGGCTCGCTTTCGGATGTAGAATCGGAATTTGATGCAGCCATCTTGTGTACTCCCAACATGATGCATGCCCCTGGCGCAATCGAAGCAGCCGGCCTTGGCAAACATGTGCTCACAGAAAAGCCTCTTGCCATCACCATTCCCTCGATGGATGCCATGATCGAATCCTGCAGGCGGGAGGGAGTTAAGCTGGGGGTGGCATGGCAGCGGCGGATGAGTCCGGATAACCAGGCGGTCAGGAGGCTGCTGGATCAAAAGCGGCTCGGAAGAATCTACGCCGCCGACGTGTCGGTAAAGAATTATCGTGATGATGCTTATTACAAAAGCGGCGCCTACCGCGGAACATGGCTGGGCGACGGCGGCGGACCCTTTATGCAACAGGCGTCTCATCAGGTTGACCTGTATGCATGGTTTTTTGGGATGCCGGAACGTGTAATAAGCTGTTGCGGCAGGTTTGCCCATGCAATCGAAACCGAAGACCATGGAGCGGCTATCCTTCAGCATCCTGATGGGATGATAGGGACGATCATCGCTTCAACCGTAGCAAAACCGGGTTTCGACGGGCGCATTGAGATACACAGCGAAAAGGGTAGTGTGGTAATGGAAAACGATGTAATCACCTTTTGGGGAATTGATGATCTGGAAAATCCGGGCACAATGCCCGGTAAAAAGATACACAGCGGCGCAAGCAGTGCATCTGTAGAGGATACCGCGGGTCATGAAGCGATTATCCGCGATTTTGTTGAAGCGGTGCAGGAAGACCGGGAGCCCCTTGTTTCAGGAGAATCGGGACGATTGGCTACGGAAATCATCCTGCAGATCTATCAAAACGACAGAAATAATATCTCTGCTCATGAATGAACCCTGTTTGTATCTTGATTATGGAGAAATCAAAGCCACGCTGGAAGGAATCCTCGCGAAAAGAGGATTCTCCCACAAAAGAGCCGGACAACTGGCCGGGATCTTCTCAGATAATAGTCTGGATGGCAAAGATTCTCATGGGATAAACCGGTTTCCCGCATTCCTGGAAACGGTAAAAAAAGGAGTTGTGAAACCTGATGCCGCTCCCGGTAAAGTGAAAGGTTTTCAGGGAATAGAACAATGGGATGGGAGGCTGGGACCCGGACCGCTGAATGCGCTTGCGTGCACTGACCGTGCAATGGTCCTGGCGGATGAATATGGGATAGGATGCGTGGCCCTGCGAAATACGAACCACTGGCTGCGCGGTGGAACATATGGCCTTCATGCCGCTAAAACCGGCCATCCGCTCGTCTGCTGGTCAAATACCAAGCCCAACATGCCGGCCTGGGGGAGCAGAGAGGCCCGCCTTGGCAATAATCCCCTGATCATAGCGGTGCCCCGGGAACCTGATCCGGTGGTTCTCGATATCGCCATGACCCAGTATTCCTATGGAACCCTTGAGGTAAGCTCCCGGCGGAGGGAGAGGCTTTCTCATAATGGCGGATTTGACAGGGAAGGGAATCTGACGAATAATCCTGATGAAATCATGGCTTCGCAGCGGCCGCTTCCCATCGGTCTGTGGAAAGGAGCCGGCCTGGCGTTGGTGCTGGATCTGATGACCGTGCTTCTGTCCGAGGGCCGCTCAACCCGCGAGGTCGGGGAACATGAGGTGGAGTATGCACTGTCCCAGGTGTTTATTGCATTTCAGGCGGGGTATGATGGAAAACAGGGTATTCACTTATCTGCCATTGACACTATTATCGACGATTTTCATCAATCGACAAAGGGAAAAGATGACCCCGTCTGGTATCCGGGAGAGAGATCTTTAAAGGTGCGAAAAGAACGCCTGGAGCATGGAATACCGGTAGATTGCAGTTTTTGGGAATCCGTGAAGGAGATGTGAAAGGAATCCCTTTTTCACAATCCGACAGGATCGGAGACAGATCAAGAAACCTCATCACGCAGGAAAAAACTTTTGATACAACAGAGAGAACACGGTACCCCTTATAGGTACTATACCGACAGATCACTTAAGTTTTTTAGGCTTTGGCTGATTCCGGATAAATTTCTTCCTGATTTCCCGCAAGCGATTTCATAAAAGAGTGGATAGAATATAAATGATTGATAATGCGTAACTTATTTTTCATTTCACATCTGGCGAATGGGGGATGTCTTGAAGAATCACAGAGAAAAAATACCTGCCCTGTCGTAATATTAGATAATTCTAATATTAGCGGAATTTCCGGTAAAAATAGTTGAAAATCTGCCGGGGGATAAATGGCGGGACTCCCGGTGAAGTTTTGGAAAAGCGGTTACACAAGCTGGCGGAGAAAAGGGGTGGAGAGTGCGGTGTGGGACGGGCAATTCAATAACTCAATCCTTTCTTAAAGGAAGTAATTTCTACGCAATATGGAGTATAAATACAACGTTAATAACATTTTATGAGGCTACACCTAAATTTCTAAGGGAAGATCGGATACTTCGGCGGCTTGATGGGGGTA
>CAZNHE010000046.1:0-3235 GCA_964572735.1 uncultured Chitinophagales bacterium
GTCTTTTTCGGGATAATCAAACACGGTTCCTTCCGGAAAATGTAATCCGAATGTTTCATCCAGGACTTTCAGAAGTTGCACATCATCAGAAATTGGCTGTGTTGCCAAGTCTTTGCCGTCGTCAATGATCAGATTGTGGTTGTGTAGCGTTTTCCGGGCGTTCGGCAGGGTTTGCTGAACGGTCAGGTTCCGGACAAAAAGAGATTCCGGATAAGTGGAAACGTAATAACTGGCCATCTCATAGTCGATCTGGTATTGAGGCTCCAGCGTAAACTCGTAGAGATCCCACCAGGAACCGTCCCGAAATGACTGGAGCATCCATTTTCCGTCTTCATTGATCAGTCGATAGGTCCAGATGTACTGGTTGGATTCCTTTTGATTGATGAAGGGAATGGGCGTTAACAATCCCTCGGCTCCAAATCCGACATCGGCAATCCATTTTTCACCTTCAATATCCACAAGCAGTAACATGTGTGTACGCGACGGAATCCGGTTGGAATGGGAACGGTATCGCACACGTGCGCCCAGTTGCGTGACTGAGAATCCAAGATTCTGCAATACGGCTGAGAAGAGCAGGTTATGCTCGAAACAATACCCGCCGCGTTGATTTTTTACCAGTTTATTTTGGAGACTTTCGATGTCCAGCCGAATGGGGCGTTTCAGCAGGATATCAAGGTTTTCGAAAGGGATGTGTGTAGCATGGGCGAAATGCAGAGCTTCAAGTACTTCATAGGCGGGCTTTGTCTCTTTTTCTGAATATTCAATCCGCTCCAGATAAGATTGTAAATCGAAGGCTGTGGGAGAAGATAAAATTGGTGTCATGGTGAAGGAGGATAAGAAAGGAGTGCGATAAAAACAGGATTATACCATTGCTGTCAGCATCATCTTTACTTTGGCTATGATAGCGTTTGCGTCAATACCGGCTTCGGCCTGTAAATCATGCTGGCTGCCGTGTTCGATGATCCGATCGGGAACGCCCATCAGAGTAACCGGGATCGTGTTGGGCCGGGCTGCCACGTGTTCAGCGACGGCACTACCGAAGCCGCCGTGGATGATTCCGTCCTCTATGGTGATAATGTGTTTGTAATGGGCGAGTACCTCATCAATTAATTCCGTATCAAGCGGTTTCGCAAAACGCATATTGTAGTGACCGACAGAAATTCCCTGCCGGTCCATCTCTGAAACGGCTATGGCAGCTTCGGTGCCGATAGTACCGTAGGACAGGATGGCAATGTCTTCTCCCTCATTCAGACATACTCCTTTTCCAATCGGGATTTCCTGATACGAGCCGTCCCACCTGAACTGATCGGAGGTTCCGCGCGGATATCGAATGGCAAAAGGTCCTTCCTCATATTGAGCGGCGGTGTACATCATGTCACGCAATTCCTGGCCGGTCATAGGGGCGGCTACCACGAAACCGGGGATCGGTCGCAAAAAGGCGATATCATACAAACCATGATGAGTGGCCCCGTCGGCTCCTACGAGTCCGGCACGGTCCATGCAAAACACGACCGGCAATTTCTGAATGGCGATGTCGTGAATGATCTGATCGTAAGCACGCTGTAAAAAAGTTGAATAAACAGCGATAAACGGCTTGATGCCTTGTGTGGCCAGTCCGCCGGCGTAAGTCACGGCGTGTTGTTCGGCAATGCCGACATCGAATGCACGTTTGGGAAACTCCTTCATCATAGCAAGCAGACCAGTTCCGCTGGGCATCGCAGCGGTAATTCCCACGATGCGGGGATCTTTTCCGGCCAGATCAACGATGGTCTCCCCGAAGATATCCTGAAACTTAAGCGGTTTTGGTGCCGGGCCCGGAAGAGTAAGCGGTTTACCCGTGATTTTGTCAAACGGACTTCCCTGAGCATGCCACTTCACCTGATCCCGTTCCGCCGGAGCAAATCCTTTGCCCTTGATCGTTACCGCATGCAGCAGTTTTGGTCCCGGGATAGCCTGCAGATCCTGCAGCATGGTTACCAGATTTTTTACGTTATGCCCGTCGGTCGGACCGTAATATTTGAAGCCAAGCGCCCGGAACAAGGCACCGGGCGTCAGTGCGGTAGTCATGGCCTTTTCGAGGCGGGAAGCAATCTTACGCATCTTTTCTCCGGCCGTCTTGAAATGGCCGAGCAGATCGTAGATCTCATCACGTATCTTGTTGAACGTCTGGCTGGTGGTGATATCGGCGAGGTATTCATTCAGCGCCCCTACATTCGGGTCGATGGACATGTTATTATCGTTGAGGATCACGATCATGTCACGGTTGGCGGCCCCGGCATTGTTCATCCCTTCGAAAGCCAGTCCAGCCGTCATGGCACCGTCGCCGATCAGGGCAACTACTCGTTTTTTCAGGCCGAGTAAATCACGGGCCGCCGCCATTCCAAGGGCTGCGGAAATAGATGTGCTCGAGTGGCCGACACCGAACGTGTCATACGGACTTTCCGTCCGTTTCGGGAAACCGGAAATGCCGTGATACTTACGATTGGTATGAAATTGTTCGCGCCGGCCTGTCAGAATTTTGTGCCCGTAAGCCTGGTGACCCACATCCCAAACCACCAAATCGTCCGGAGTATTGAATACATAATGCATTGCCACCGTAAGTTCGACGACCCCGAGGCTTGCCCCGAAATGTCCGCCGTATACAGAGATATCATCAATGATGAAATCACGGATTTCCTGGCACAAATCGGGCAGCTGATCCAGGGAAAGTTTCTTCAGATCATCAGGAGTATTAATTGAGCCGAGAAGTGGTCCGGGTTTGGGCTTGACGGGTTTCATGCAATTATCCTTCGTTTTGGGCATTTACTTTTTCAATCCGCAACTCGGCCTTTCCCAGGACCTCCGAACACCAGGCCGACAGACGGGTCCCCTCCTCAAAGAGGGCAACCGACTCTTCCAGGGAGACCGTATCGTCTTCCAGCTTGTTCACGACAGCTTCCAGTTTCTTCAGAGCTTCTTCGAAGGATAGCGGCTCTTTTTCATTCATAGAGGTACAGAAAATATGGTAAGGACCGGATATGATGAGAAAACTACCGGTACGTTTCCGAAAATTCTTCTTTCGTCGGATATCGTCCCTATTGTTAAAACGATCAATAAAGATTCTCTTCATCCTTTCCGGAAGAATCAGCGGCATTGTTTGCAGCCGGCGTACCGAAAAATCCGATCGTTAACCTAAAAGATAAGCAATGAAAATATAATGAGCAGATAATAACGTTCAGAGAGAATAATCTTCGGC
>CAZNHE010000046.1:3335-14048 GCA_964572735.1 uncultured Chitinophagales bacterium
AAAAAAAGCCCGTCTCTATTTGAAAGAGGCGGGCTTCAGCGCTTCTGACGGAGGTCAGAATATCATCAGTAGATCATTTTATTACGGTCAGCTTCCTGGTCATCACATGGCCGGCTGTCTGCAGGCGGTAGAAGTAAACCCCGCTGTTCAAATTCCCGGCATTAAAGAGCAGCGAATGGCGGCCTGCCGAGAGTTTACCGTTAAGCAATTCCCGGACCTGCTGCCCCAGGATATTGTAAACATTCAGAGTCACTTCTCCGGCTTGTGAAAGAATAAAATCAATATGTGTGGTTGGATTGAACGGATTAGGATAATTTTGCAAAAGCTCGGACCGGTGCGGACGTTGCTGCGGTTCTTCCTCGACCGGAGTTGTCGACGCAATATGTTCTTTCTTAAGAATTTTTCCGGTCGACATATTGATCAGAAAATAAAGCTTTTTATCCCCGGCAGTGGGCGAATCGCCGTCGAAACTCTGATAGTCAACGGTCCATACGACCTGCGTTGTGTCGGTGGTAAAAGCTTTGTTCGCCTGGCCGGCGGCGACCATCACGTTGTAAAGAACATGGGAGTTACGGAATTCACTTCCTCCATTATCCTCTGCTATCTGCACCGCCTCTCCGCTTGTGATTGATCCCGATGGAATCGGATACCGGAAAGAAGAGATAAAGTCGGATGTGGATTCCGCCGTTTTATATAAATCGAGATTTACCCGGCGCAGTGAAGTGGTCGTATTTCCGAAATTCGTATTCAGAAAACTCAATGTGGTATCGGCGGCGAAGTCCATAGGGGTACCGATAACCACCGTGTTAAATTTTTTCTTTTTGGAATAGAAAACGTAGGCCCAGAATGGCGATTTTCCATCGGGGGTTACTTTCTGATTCATAGAGAGCATGTAATATAAAACCTGATCGTCGGCATACGTGGCCGCCATATCCCTGGCCGTAGGCAAATAGGTTTCGGCAGTAACGGGATCATAATTGATCATGGAGATATCAATGCCGCTGTGGTTTCCCCCGCGAACCACGATCGAATCGGGTACTCCGTCTCCATTGGGATCATAAAAACCAATGGCATCCCCTGTCATGGGATTTATCTCGCCGTCGAAGTTCAAGTCGGCGACCGCGATCGGGTAATAAATGCTGTCGCGGACGGCTTTCATGGTGTAGGTGCCGTCGCTGTTGGAGACAGCAGCGGCAAACGGAACGGAAGCCGTTGAAGCAGAGGAGGTTTTATAGGAATTCAACTTTTCCGGTCCTGAGAAAAGTTCCTCACGGTTGTCATAAAGCGACCGGGACCTGGGTGATCCGAAGTTTGGCTTTCTGGTAGCCAGAGCCACAAAAGTGCCGTGCGAAGGCTGCCCTTTCAACGTAACTTTCCCGCTGACAACAGCCGGTCCGTATTTCGGCAAAGTAGTGTAATTAAGAATATAGGGGGCGTCGATAAAGTGGCCGCTCTCGCTGCGTGCCCCGATTAAAATCCATACGTAATCAGTATTCGGCTCCTGCGATACCTGAAGCGTAATCGTCTCATGATCCGGACTGATCGAATAGTTGAGAATAGAAACAGCACCTTCAGGGGTGATGTCCAGAAAATCGACAGGAAGGGCCATTTGTCCGTATTTTTCGGACAAATCCAGCGGTTCGCTAAAGGTAAATGAAACAGATACCTTGCCTTCCGCCGTAACGCCTGCCGTTCCGTTTGCCGGAGTGCTTGATACCACTGCAAATTGTGCATAGCCCGGCACGACAGCAAGGCCCATAAGTAAAAAGATTACTGAAATACATCGTCTCATGAAGAACCTCCTGGAGAAAAAAGAACGAACGCCTTTATTTAAGCTCCACAATTTTCATCAGCATTTTGCATATGTATATTTTCGCTTGCATCTATATATATAAAAATTTTCTAATGTTTGAAACAGTATCGGCATTTAAAAGCACGATATTAATGGTGTTCGTCCCGCGATAAACCCGTTAACCACAAAAATGGGAGGAAATGTATGAGGGGAAAGGTTTTTTAGAGATCTGGAGCTTCCGGGAAGGCGCTTCTTCCCGCTGAAAAGGATCTGCGAAAATCACTGTGAGGAGGTTATAAGAGCAGGAGGCGGAACAAGACGCTTTGCAGGCGCTCCCGATCGACCTTTGGCCGCGCCGCTATGGGGAAGGAGAAGATCGCTTCCGGAAAACAAAAGTTTCCGTGAACATAAAAAAAGCCGATCGCAGACCGACCGGCTTTTTTCACAAAAGAGACGACTTTATTTACCGGTTCACTCTTCGGCGGCTACCTTAAAAGCAGTGCGCAAAGTGTCGACATAATCCAGCTTTTCCCAGGGGAAGGTTATGTCGGTACGGCCAAAATGTCCGTAGGCAGCCGTCTTTCGGTAGATCGGACGTTTCAGGTCAAGTCGTTTAATGATGCCGGAAGGGGTACAGTCGAAGATCTCCCGAACCGATTTTTCCAGATCAAATTCATCGACTTTACCGGTTCCGTATGTATTAATATTGACGGATACCGGTTCGGCTACCCCGATGGCATAAGCCAGTTGAACCAGGCATTCATCGGCCAGTCCGGCGGCTACGATATTTTTGGCAATATGGCGGGCGGCATAAGCAGCGCTGCGGTCTACTTTTGAGGGGTCCTTACCCGAAAAAGCTCCTCCGCCGTGACCGCCCTTGCCGCCATAGCTATCCACGATAATCTTCCGGCCCGTAAGTCCGGTATCACCATGGGGACCTCCTATTACAAACTTTCCGGTAGGATTGACATGAAAAATGGTATCTGAATCGATCAGTTCCTTTGGAACGACCCGTGGCACGAGCTGTTTGATGACATCGGCCCGTATCTGCTGCTGTGTAACATCTTCGCTGTGTTGGGTGGAGACGACGATGGTATGAATGCGTTTCGGGCGCTTTTCCTCATCATATTCAATTGTGACCTGGCTTTTGCTATCCGGACCCAGATAGGTCATGATTTTGCCTTCCCGGCGTATTCTGGCAAGTTCCCGCACCAGATCGTGTGCATATTGCAGGCTCATCGGCATATAAGTGGGTGTCTCATTGACGGCGTAGCCGAACATCATTCCCTGGTCGCCGGCCCCCTGGGCTTTTCCGGTTCCCTCATCCACCCCCTGGGCAATATCTGCGCTTTGTTGATGGATGGAGATCATCACACCGCAGGAATCCGCATCAAACCGGTACTGCGGTTTATTGTAGCCGATTTCGCGAATCACGTTACGCACCAGTTCCTGAACGTCCACATAAGCCTGTGTGGTCACTTCGCCGGATATTACAGCCAGGCCGGTAGTAACCAGTGTTTCAACGGCGACCCTGGAGTTGGGATCCTGGGCCAGCATAGCATCCAGAATGGCATCCGAGATCTGGTCGGCTACTTTATCGGGATGCCCCTCCGATACCGATTCTGAAGTAAAAAGTCGCTTCATTAATTATATGCTCCTGCAATTATTATTGGTTGGGTAGAACAGATTTTTTTCTAAAATAGGGAAAAAATAGGTGAATATTCGATTAAGCTTGCCCCGGAGACGGTTCCTGAGAGGAACTGCTCATCCTGATTTGAAAAGATCACCCGGCAGATCCGAAGGTTTCATTTTCAGGTACTCGTAGGCCTTCAACGTCACGATGCGCCCTTTTGGGGTTCGTTGCAGGAATCCTTCCTGAATCAGGAACGGTTCATAAACCTCTTCAATCGTTCCCTTATCCTCTCCGACCGCCACGGCAATCGTACTCAGCCCGACCGGTCCGCCCCGGTAGTTTTCGATGATGGTAGTCAGGATCCGGATATCCATCTCATCCAGGCCGTTTCGATCCACATCCAGGGCGTTCAGGGCGAAATCGGCAATTTCGTCGTCAATCCGGTCGCGCCCGTCCACTTCGGCAAAATCGCGGGTACGACGCAGCAACCGGTTAACGATCCGGGGGGTGCCGCGGCTGCGGCGTGCAATCTCGTGAGCGCCTTTATCGGTGATCCCGATTTCCAGAATATCGGATGTACGCCGGGCAATGTGCTGCAGAGTCTCTGTGGAGTAATAATCCAGCCGGAAATCGATCCCGAAGCGGGCCCTCAGCGGAGAAGTAAGCAGCCCCTTTCGTGTCGTGGCTCCTACAAGGGTGAAAGGCTTCAAATCAATTTCGACACTGCGTGCACTCGGTCCTGAATCGATCATAATATCCAGCTTGTAGTCTTCCATGGCCGAGTAAAGGTACTCTTCGACCACGGGATTCAGCCGGTGAATTTCATCGATAAAAAGGACATCTCCTTCCTCAAGATTGGTAAGCAAACCCGCCAGATCACCCGGTTTCTCGAGCACTGGTCCGGTGGTCGGTTTTACCTGTACGCCCATTTCCTGGCCGATGATATAAGCCAGGGTGGTCTTCCCCAGCCCCGGGGGGCCTGATAACAAAACATGGTCGAGCGCTTCCTTGCGCTTGCGGGCCGCCTGAATAAAGACCGACAGATTGTCAATGATTTTACGTTGTCCGATGAACTCTTTAAGGCGGGCAGGCCGGATGTTCTGCTCGAAATCGGAATCTTTGAGAGAAGGATTCAGGTAAGGGTTTGACAAGATGAACTACCTTTATCAGTGTTAATGGAGTCCGCCCGGAGAACTCCGGTCATTATCAATCAGAAAGATCGTAAAGGTATACGAATAAAAAAATTACAGATCGTCGGGGAAAAGATCTTTTTAGGAAAACAGCTCTTTTAGATGAGATGTTTGCCTTATCTGCCCTTCTGGGGAGACGCTCGTCAGGCTAAAAAGATGAAAGCAAAGTACAAATATCCGCGGTAGTAATCACGGAAACGGCCTCCGGTTTTATCCTGATGAGGAATGGGAGCCGGTCAGCGACGTAACTCCAGGAGAAGCGAGTCGGCCCGTTTCTTATAATAACCGTCATATTCTGCCGTACGTCTGGCAAATTCTTTTGCTTTATGAGGGTGTTTCAGTTGCAGGTATGTCTGAGACAGGTACCAGTTGATTTTTTCAGGGAGCCATCGGTTATGATGAGCATCCACGCGGGACAGTGCCCGCCTGAAATCAGTGAGTGCCTGGCTGAAGTCCTTCCGGTTATAGGCAATCGCCCCCAGGTTGAAGAATGCCCCTGCCTGGATGCTGCTGTCCGGACGCTCCGACAGAAGCTTTCGGAAAACAACCACCGCCTGCTTATCCTGATGGCGGATCATCCTGTCGAAACCCTGGTTCAGTCGTTGCTGGGTAGGGGTTAACCGGTTGTCGGCTGAACGAAATACCTCCACAGATTCGAAATCCGAGGGAGGAACGGCGGCTTGCGGCCTGGGTAAAGAGCCTCCGGCGGGAAATTGGAAATAAAGGATAACCCCTGCGATGATAATCAGACACGCGGCAGCGGCACGGAATAACCACGACCTGTGATATCGGGCAGCGGCCGTTTCCCGGACTTCCTGCACGCCGCCGGCCGGTGAAATATTTTTCAGGTCGGCAAGGACCTCCAGATAAGAAAGAAGGGAGGGATTTTCGAGTATTTTCACCCATAAATCTTCTATTCTGGAAACGGAGAGCCTCCCATAGGCGTAGTCTTCGATTTCCTTATATATATGATTTTCATCCATATGGTTGCCTGGTCAGCCTTTTTGCCGGCAGTTTCAACCGCTTCGGCTTTATAAAATAGATACACGAGGCACTCATTCCTTACAGCCCCCGGTCAGATTTTTTCTTATAGCAATTATGCAGCCACTTTATGATCCGGTGTTTTCGGGTCCACACATTGTTTGTCGAGAGATTAAATTTTGCGGCTATATCCTTTGCCTCGGCCTCGGGGAAGCGCAGGAAATAGTTGATAAACTGCCGATATTCCTCGCTGAGCTTTTGCAGACATTCTCTGAGCAGGGTCTGCCGCTCCTTGTCGAGGAGCCGGTCGACCTGTGCAGCAGGCTCTACCGCATGGTAAACCTCCATATTATCAGAGAGTTCTATAATGGTATTCCTGCTCATCCTCAGGTAATTGTTCCGGCAGGCGCTCAGCAGATAATAATACAGCCGGCTCGGTTCACGGATCTTGTCATCCCGTATTTTCCCGATGGTGTGGAGCAATGCCATTTGCACGCAATCTTTGGCGTCGGCGCGTTCCGCACGCATGGTTGCGCATAAGTAGCTCACCAGAACAGGAATAATGGCATCAACTAATTGATTGACGCGTCTCTCATCCTGCTTTGAGACAGCAACGTATAATTCTGAAAAATCCATCACTCATGATGTAACCATCCAGGGCGCTTCTGCCCGAATGCACCAACCACAATGGCGGTTTATTTATAGGGTTCTCTATAACCGGGCGTTATTTTAATACATTTCCAGCTAACTTTCCACACTACAGGAGAATCGGGATTTCTCAGAGTTTATATAGAGGCAGGAAAAGGACAGGCCGGACCGGATCTCTCAACGCCCGCCTTCCGAAATGCTATAGAATACCCGGCTCTTCAGGGTCGTCACCCGAGGGAGCGACGCCATAGGTAAGTTCCAGATAGGCCAATAACTTATGAAGGTTTTCGACCCGCCGCCGGTTTTCCTGCTTTTCGTAGCTGTAGATCAGGTTCCGGATGTGCCGGGTCAGTATATCTGCAGGATTGGCATTCTGAAAATAGGCGGCGTCGGGCTTGATTCCGTTCATGCGCAGGAAGTTCGCGCACTGGTTCATGCTCACGATTTTGCCCCGCCGGAAGGGATCCAGGTAAACCTGTTCGCTTTCATTTTCGTATTTCAGAATGAAATGCATGGGAAGATTCACCCCGTAAAAAGGGAGCTGCAGGCGCCGGGCCAGGAAAAGTACGACGAAGGAAAGAGTTAGAGGGATTCCCGCCCTGCGATCAAGAACTTTATGAAGATAGGAATGATGGGGATGAAAATAATCGTCCTCTGCTCCGCGGAAGTCTTCCTCATAAAAAATGAAATGAATCAATATCTTCATGCGTTCCAGCGAATCGTAGGTATAGATAATATCCGGATGGATGGTTTCTGCCATGCGATCCAGTTTCTGCCGGTAAAGCGCGGTGCGCAGGGTGGGATTTTCGAACCGGGCCAGCAGCAAAGCCCCTTCTTCCAGATCCAGACGATTATCGATTCCCTCATCCACATAGTTCATGAATTCCTGCTCAAGCTCGCTGAATGTGATCGCATGCAGGACTTCTTCGATGGCGTCGTTCCGCTCATGATCATGGCTGTTCACCCGGTACTCATCGAGCAGGGAAACGGCCTGGTCGCCCAGATCCATAAACCGGTTATACACCGATTCCTTAACAAGCGGATCCGGATCCTCCAGTAAATATATCAGCGATTCTATCTCAGATTGCTTGCTCATTATTCCTATTTTCTGAATAACAACGGGCGTAATATAGCCATTATGGTCAACAAATCCGGAAATCGTTTATAGGATACCGAAATGAGCTTTTGGCGGCCGGCACTCATCCATCGATTTTTGAAAGATTCCCTATAGCGGAAAACCGAATGCCAACAGCTGAAAACCTGGAAGTGCTAAAAGATATCGGGATTTGTCCCTTGCCGGTATCCTCAGAATAATTTTCCTTATAAAGACTAAAACGAACCTGTATATTTAAGCCACAATTATCCAGGCGGAATTTTAACGAACCAGAAACGATGTAATTGCTATGGAATGGTGCGTTTCCTCGGAGACGGGATTGTTGCAGAGTGTGCTTGTGCATACACCGGGCAGGGAAGTTACGCTCGTTAGTCCGGAAATGAAGGATCAACTGCTTTTTGACGACATCATTTATGAATCGGATGCCCGGCGCGAACATATGGGGATGCTGGAAATCTTCCGAACGGTTATGCCAGAAAAGGGACAAATTTATGAGATCGCCGATTTATTATCCGATTGTTTTGAACAGGAAGAAGCACGGGCATTTTTTATTTCCAGCCTTATTGCACGGTTGCCGGAACTGAACCTGAAGGTTGTCGAGTCGAAACTCATGCGGTTCGATGCGCAGCAATTGTTCGAATTTGCCATTCTGGGACAGACTGCCGCTTTGCATGAATTTAATATTCATCCTCTGCCTAATATCCTGTTTACCCGCGATCTTGCCGCGGTTGTGAATAACGGCATTATTATCTCCCGTGCCGCACGCCGGGCCAGAGCCAGAGAGTCGTTACTGATGGAAATGCTGGTCGATTATCACCCCCTGTTCGCACCATTTAAAAGCCGCTCCTTTCGCCTGGCGGATTACGATAGTATCGAGGGCGGCGATATTTTGGTAGCTACAAAAGAAGTGGTGATTATCGGGATGAGCGAGCGCTCTTCCTTCAGCGGCATTATGAAAGCGGCGCGTGCCATTTTCGAATTTGGAGCGAAACACATCCTGATTGTGGATATCCCCAAGCAACGCTCGTCAATGCATCTGGATACCATCTTCACGTTTGCCAATCATCAGGAATGCATTGTTTTTCCTCCTGCAATCATCGGGCGGCGCGACAATGTAGCCTGGTTGTCAAAAGATCATGGCGGCTTTATGACCCGCGCCATGCCTTCTCTATATGACGCTCTGAAGGAACTAACGGGGCGGCAATATACCTTCATCAAGTGTGGCGGGGAGCATCCGGCCACTCAAAGCCGGGAGCAGTGGACTGACGGAGCCAATGTTTTTGCTCTTGCACCAGGTATCATTGTCGGTTATGAACGAAATACAGAAACCTTCAGGGCGTTAGAAGAGCAAGGCTATACCATCATGAACCAGTTTGATTTTATCGAAGAGTATCGGAATAGCCCGCCCGGCACCAAAGGGAATGTGCGGATCGCCATTACTTTTATCGGAAACGAACTTTGCAGGGGACGTGGCGGAGCACGCTGTATGACACTGCCCCTTTCAAGAAAAGATATTTAGACAACTCATTTTGGAAGAAATTCAGGGCCATTTCGAAATTATTAATCGCCGCGAGAACCCCAACCTGTTCACTCGCCTGGAGTTGACGCCTCGAACTGTTTTTAAGCATCTCGGCCTGTTCGTCATTACGTTTTTCTCTATTGCTTTCACCGTGGTTCGGTTCGGCTTTATGGCTTCCTGGGGCGCTGCATTCCTTTTTGCAGCCCTGCTTTTGCTTTTCCTGGGCATCCATGAATTCGGACATTATACGGCGGCGGTGATCCACCGGGTGAAGACAACGCTGCCTTATTTCATACCGGTGCCGCTGATCTCGCCGATCGGCACGATGGGAGCGGTGATTCGCATCAGAGAACGGGTTTCGGCCACCAAAAAACTGTTTGACATCGGCATTGCAGGTCCGCTGGCGGGGTTTGTTGTCTCGCTTGGGTTGCTGATTCTTGGTATGGCTATTTCTCCGGGGCCAGGGCTCATCATGCATCTTTCCGGACATGAGCACCTGAAGGCATATATCCTACAATTTCATCAGTTCCCATCCTTTCCGATTCCGGAAAACGGAGGAGAGATGCTGATGCTCGGCAATACCCTTCTGTTCGACGGGTTGCGGTCATTTTTCCCGAACGTCCCTCCTATGTGGGAGCTTTACCATTACCCGTTCATGTTTGCAGGGTGGCTTGGCCTTTTCTTTACCGCTCTCAACCTGATGCCCGTTGGTCAGCTCGACGGCGGCCATATCCTCTATTCGCTTATTGGAAGGCGTAATCACCGCGTCGTCGCTTACGTCTTTTTCGGATTGCTGACTATTCTATGCGGTATCGGGCTGGTACCTATTTTGACCCGTGAATTTGCAGACATGGATTTCGGATATGGGGTGATCGGATGGCTGATCTGGGCAGCGGGTTTGTATTTATTGCTCAGAAAAGCTTACGAAAACGACCGTAACTGGATGGCTTCTGTATGGGCCATATCGATATTATGTACGGCTATATATATCTACCTGATTGTGGGTGCCGCTAATGCGCAGGGAAATGCCACCTGGATAGTATGGACTCTCTTTTTGGCGTTTCTGGTGAAACTGGAGCATCCGCCGGTATTGACGGAACAGCCCCTGAGCCGGAAGCGCCAGGTGCTTGGTTGGCTGAGTATGGTTATCTTTATTGTTTGTATAAGTCCGAATCCCATTTATTTTATAAATCCCTAACTATCTTATATGTCTGCCAAAAGGTTAATTTTCAGCCTGTTGACAGGGCTGATTCTGATCGCCTGCAGCCAAAAACCGAAAACCGTTTCACCTGAAGCAGAAGGGAGTTCCATGGCCATTCCCGCAAATCTCAAAGCTGCCAGCCTGCAGCAAAAGGTTGATTACCTGCTTAATTCCGATAACAGCGATAGAGATAAGTCCAATGACTTCAATCCTGCTCTTTTTGAGGAGGTGGTTCCGCAATTGCAGAAGAAGGACGATCCACAGTCGAAACATGAGCTGGCTCAGCTCTATCTGAAGCACGGCATCTGGAACATGTATTATAGTCCGTATACGGCTACTCCCAAAATGCGGATAGCAGTTACTGCGGCGTTGAAAGATTTCATCCATGTCCTTCAGATTGATCCGGGGAACCAGGAGGCTGCCCGCCAGATCAATCAGATTATCGATGTATACAAGACAATGCCCGACAAATCGGTGCCGGAAGAGGTTGTGCCACAGCTTAAGAAGCTTGGTTTCCTGCAATAGAAACACGAAATAGCGCAAAAAATAATACTCTGAGGCTCCCGCCGGCTCTTCGTGTTCTTTAAAGAAATTACAGAGAACCTCAGAGGAGAGATTTGATGTACACTGAAACT
>CAZNHE010000046.1:14148-21663 GCA_964572735.1 uncultured Chitinophagales bacterium
AATCAGGGTGAATCTATAGCGCCCCTTGCGGTGAAAAATTAATCACTATGTATACAAAGGTTTCACAATATTCGCAGAAACAAGCATATAGTGAACATTGTGAAATTCATTGTGTTCTTTGTGGTAAAAAAGGAAGCGGGATTTTTTACTATGAGTGAACAAAGTGTCCGTAAATCGACTCCTGAGATCAATAACCGCAAAGCCCGGCACGATTTCATTATCGACGATACCTTTGAGGCAGGTATTGTGCTGACGGGTACGGAAGTGAAATCGCTGAGGGAAGGAAAGGCCAGTTTTACCGATTCATTTGCTTATATGCAGAATGGAGAGGTTTTTCTTAAGGATCTTTATATCAAGGAATACGAGCAGGGTTCTTATAATAACCACGATGCCCGGCGGCTGCGCAAGCTGCTACTCAAAAAGAGCGAGATCGCAAAGATAGATAAGTACATCAGCCAGAAAGGATATACGCTTGTTCCGCTGAAGATCTATTTCAAACGTGGATTTGCCAAGATCCTGGTGGGACTTGCACATGGGAAGCGGCAATACGATAAACGTCAGGATATCGCAAAAAAAGATGTCCGCCGTGAACTCGAGCGTACTTTGAAGAAAACCCGGTTTAAGGTGTAAAATGGCGGATGCAACAGAAGACAATCTGCGAATTAAAGGGAGAACACTCCAAAAGTTTCAAACTTTTGGAGTGGTAGGCAGGCAGAGACGCGAAATTTCGTGTCTCTGCCGACGATGCCGGGATTGTTCCCTTCAGCAGTTTATTTGAGCAGGAGGATGACGGTCTTTGGTTGGCGCCGGGGTGCAAGGGAAAATAATTTTCATACGCCTTTATTGAGCCTATAAAAAAGCCCTCCGGTAAGGGAAGGCTTTTGAGTCCGGAACATCTGTAAGCCGAATTCTGTGTCCCTGTCCGGTTAGGGGGAAGGGCGGTAATCATTTATCTGGTCCCGGTGTCACCACCGGGCTCATGCGATCTACCCGATAGTATTGCGACAGGCGGCGCGTACTATCTGCTTGATCTTGCACCCCGTGAGGTTTACCCTGCCTCCGGTGTCACCATCGGAGCGGTGGGCTCTTACCCCGCCTTTTCACCCTTACCCGCCGGAAGATCCGCTGATCTTTTACAATCAGATACGGGCGGTTTGTTTTCTGCGGCACTTTCTGTTCCTGCATCCAGAGATGCAAAACCTTCCTGTTAGGAAGCACGGTGCCTGTAGGTGTTCGGACTTTCCTCCCCGATAAAGCGGGGCGATTACCCGATGTCCCGGACGTATATAAGTTACGTATTTCCTATGAGCTTATTTCGCGAATTGTTTCTTTGCTTCGTCGAAAAAGCTCCGGTCGACAACGATGCGGCCGCTGTTCTCATCAATGATAATCTTATTCTTACGTCGTACTTCCATCTGAGTCTGGGGCGTAAGCATCATCCCGAAGCTGGATCCGTTTTCCATGGGGACCACCGCTATTCTGTTGTTCAGCCCTTTTCGCAGGCGTTCGTAGTTTTTCCGAAAACGGTCGTTGAGTTTTTCGGCCGCCTCTTCACGTTTTTTCTGCAGTTCTTTTTGCTCTTCTTTGGTCTTCTTCTCGACTTCAGTCAGGTTTTTCTTCTTGATCTCCAGGTCTTCGGTAGTGTCTTTGAGGTGTTGCTCACTCTCGCCAAGGGCCCGCTCGTTTTCCTCCTTGAGGATGATGATCTCCTCAAGGCGTGCTTTGGCGTTTTCCACCTTTTGCTTTTGAGCCTCTATTTCTTTGGTCAGTGCGTCGTACTCACGGTTGTTACGTACCGTAAGTTGTTGTTTATCATATTTATCGATCAGATCGCTCGACTCCTGAATGTCGAGTTTGAGTTGTTCGGACTCGGCATCCAGTTGCTCCTGGTTTTTCTTAATGTTTTCGATCCGCACTTCGAACCGGCTTATATCCGTTTCGATATCCATGATCTCTTCGGGTAAGTCGCCTCTCAGCCGATCGATTTCGTCGATACGGGAATCGATGTATTGCAAATTTGCCAGATTTTGGAGTACGTCTTTCATAAGTTTCTTGTATCGTTAACGTTTATCTGTGTTGAATTACTTTCAGGGTTCAGATGAATGGACATGGGGTTGGTCACCACCGATGTACGAATAACTTCCAGCTCCGGGAAAGCCTGTTTCAGCCGCTCCTGCACCACCGGGATGACCGGAATCTCACTCTCATAATGGCCTGCATCGATCAGCAGAAACGAAGGATCATCCGGAAAGTAGTCATGGTATTTGACGTCTGCCGTCACGAAAGCCTGGGCCCCCTGCTTCCGGGCCTCGCCCGCCAGTGAGACGCCCGCTCCGCCGCAGACGGCTACCCTGCTTACCCGGGTTGCCTGTCCGCTGTAACGCAAAGCTTTTACTTCAAGCCTGGAAGCCACATGATCAAGAAAAGCCTCTTTGCCCATTTCTCCGCCCGGGAGGTTCCCCACGACACCCATTCCGGCATCAGGCGCAGATCCGCTTGTCTGCGGGATCCGGATTTTTTCCAGAAACGACAGGCTCTCCAGTCCTAATGTTTGGGCAAGCGCATAAGATACCCCGCCTTTTGCTGCATCCAGGTTGGTGTGAGCGGCCGCTATGGCAATGTTATGGCGGATTGCCTTATACAGCGTCTCGCCTTGTTGTGTTTCCGGCAGGATGTTTCTGATACCCCGGAATATGACGGGATGATGAGAAAGGATCATCTCGCAGTCGAGCTTAACGGCTTCGTCTACGACTTCGGGGGTAAGATCGAGAGAGAGGAGAAGTTTGCTGACCGTACAATCGGGAGATCCGATCAATAGCCCTACATTATCATAATCCAGCTTGGTTGAGGAAGGAGCCCATGCTTCAATGCAGCTATTGATATGACTGACCTTCACTGTCATTCTTCGGGTCGCCGGTCCTCCGTTTTAAAAGTTGAAACTTCAGGAGCCGGAGATCGTCCGACCAATCGATGTCGTATGTAGTACAGGTCTGTTCGGGTACTCACAGGTCTTTATTTACTTCGAACCTGAAAGTTACACATTATTCTAACAAAATTAAAGCTGCTTTTATGTTTCCTCCTGGTAAACATAATCTTCTTCATCGTCCTTTCCGTCTCTCTGTCCTGCTTTTCGTATCTTCAAAAAGGTGCCCGCTAATAAAAAAGCAGACCGCCTCGTTCGTGGAACATGCGCATTAGTATAGGAACGTAAACGGTATTTTTATTATTCTTTTGAAGATCCTTGTCAGCCGAAAGCCCGGGTGAGAGAGGTTGTGAGGAGATACAACGTCTGATCTTATGTCATCCCAAAAAGATAGCCGCGAAATACACATTATGATCGAAGAAAATCTGGCAAAAATCCGGAAGGAAATCGATAATGCATGCAGACGTGCAGGACGTTCTCCGGAAGAAGTGCTCCTGATCGCCGTCTCCAAGACGAAACCGCCGGCGGCTATCCGGGCGGCACTGGCGGCCGGACAGGTTCATTTTGGGGAGAATCGGGCGCAGGAGCTGGCCCGAAAGATGGAAGAATTCGACGATTCCATCCGGTGGCATATGATCGGCACATTACAGACCAATAAAATTAAATATCTGATCAGCCGTGTCGACTGGATCGATTCGGTACATAAGGTCGGCGCGCTCAGGGAGATAGAGAAAAGGGCGGCGTCGGCGGAGCGGGCCGTCCGGACTCTCATCCAGGTCAATATCAGTGGTGAGAGTCAGAAAAGCGGCTGCGAACCGGAGAAGCTGCCAGAGCTATTGCGTTATGCGCGCGAGCTAAAATGGGTGCGGGTATGCGGACTCATGGGGATTGCCGCACTGAAGGATGATCCCGAGGAAGTGCGCCCCCAGTTTCGGGCGCTTCGCCTGCTGCGTGATGAACATCGCGGTCTGGAAAACGCCCGGGTCACCCTGGATCATCTTTCAATGGGCATGTCGCACGATTTCCGCGTGGCTGTCGAAGAGGGATCGACAATGGTACGCATCGGTACGGCTATTTTCGGAACACGTGATTATGTCCGAAAAAAATAGTTTCTTAAGGTATAACATAATTCTCCCGCTTGCGTATGAATTATTATTGATTTACTAATTTATAAAAAGGATGGTTTAACGATGATCGGTGAACTTTTAAATCCCGCTGTAGTATGGGTACTTATCCCGATAGCCGCCATAGTAAGCGGGTTTTTGATCAAATGGAAAAAGCTGGAGTTGCAACACGGGCAGAATCAGCTTGCTGACGAGCAGGTTCAGGAACTTGAAACGGAGATAACAACCCTGCGCAGACGCATCGAATCGCTGGAAGCCATTGCCGCCGGGGAAGACGGAAAAATAAATCCACCGGTAACGACAGATACGTCCTATGAAGAACCTGATTCTTCCGCAAAAATGAAAAATATGCTCCGATCGTCATAAATTATGAGAGTATATTCAATCAGCAGCCTTTTAATACATACTTAATTTACGGCTCATGGAAATTCTTATACCCATTTTCGGCATCGCTCTGGTAGCCTTCATAATCAGTAAGGTCTTCGGTTTTGCCAGATACCGGCTTGATCAGAAATACGGTGATAAACTTACCGGCAAGGAGAAACAGCGACTGGAAGAACTGGAAGCGTTCCGGCAGCGTGCAGAAAAACGCCTACAGGTGCTTGAATCGATTGTCGTCGAGAACGATAATGTAATTGAAAAAGATCCTGCCGCCGGCCGGAACAAAGACATCGGATATACGGATGAAGATCCGTCGCCGCTCAAAAATATGCTTCGTTCCTGATCCCGAATAACGGTAACTCCTTGGCGCGGCTTGCCGAAGCCCCTCACACAGGCTTCACGGTTATTTTTTCAGCGTATAACTTGAATTACAGGTGGATGACATCTAATTTACAGGGAGTAAGGCTCATCTACATCGACCATAGACAGATAACTGTATATTATGACGTTAACCGCTCTTGAAATTAAGCAACAAAAATTTGAACGGTCGCTCAGGGGATTTGATCCGACAGAGGTCAGTGCTTTTTTAAGTATTGTTTCCCGCGAATGGGAGCACATGGTAACCCAAAACCGGGAATTGGAGGAGAAAATCCGGGAATTGAACCAGAAGCTCGATCATTACCGGAAGGTCGAAGAAGCATTGCATGAAACCTTGCAGACGGCGAAAAAAACGGCCGAACAACGGCTTGATGAGGTAAAAAATGAGGTGCGCAACCGCATCCGGAAAGCGGAGCTGGACGCTGACGCGATTATCAATGATGCACAGCAACAGCGCCAGGGTATCCGCCAGTCTATTTTACGGCTGCTTGACCGGCGCGGCGAGATCATCCGGGGCGTCCGCTCGTACCTGGAACTGGCTCAGGAATCGCTGAAATCGTTTGAAAATGACGATGCGCGGGTCTTTGATCTCCCGAAAGAAGAGGCGGGCCGGCAGGTGGATGAGGAATTCAAAACAGCGGAAGCTTCCGAGACAGACGCTTCCCGGAAGCCCGGAGAGAAACATCGGGCAGTTGTTCCGGGCGTCGACGACCTGGATGATATCATTGACGAAATCGAATAATCCCCTCCGGCATTCGCCAATGAACCCTGAGACGGTTGCCGAATTCCGGCAGAAGCGACAGGAAGCACTCAGCTTCATTCAGAAACAAACGGATTTCCGCCCTGGATACGTGATTATCCTGGGAACAGGACTGGGCCGTCTGGCCGATCAGATGAAGGTTCATCATACCATCTCTTATGCGGGTATCCCCTATTTTCCGGTTTCCACCGTAGAAAGCCATGCGGGGCGGCTTCTTTTCGGTGAACTCAGCGGCAAAAAGGTTGTGGCGATGCAGGGCCGTTTTCATTTCTATGAAGGATATACGATGCAGCAAATCGTATTCCCGCTGCGGGTACTTCAGGCCGCAGGAGCGCACACGCTTTTTGTTTCGAACGCCGCAGGAGGGTTGAATCCTTTGTACCGGAAAGGAGATGTAATGTGCATCGTGGATCATATCAATCTGCTGGGAGCCAACCCGCTTATCGGTCCGAATGATGAACAGCTGGGCGGGCGATTTCCCGACATGAGCGAGCCTTATTCTCCCCGGCTGATTGCGCTTGCCGAACAGGTGGCTCTGGACGAGGGGCTGAAAATGCTTCAGGGCGTGTATGTGGCGGTGCCGGGCCCTAACCTGGAGACACGCGCCGAATACCGCTACTTACGGATGATAGGTGCCGATGTGGTAGGTATGAGTACCGTGCCGGAAGTCATCGCCGCCGTGCAAATGAACATGCACGTTATGGGTATTTCGGTTATTACAGATGAATGTTTCCCCGAATCCCTTGAAAAAGTCCGTATGGAAGATATTCTGGCTGCCGCAGATATTGCAGAGCCCAAGATGACGCATATCATAAGTGAAATGCTCGCGCGTTTATAGGTTAAAAACAGGATCTGTCAGGTTTCACAAAAGAGGGTTGCGCCGAAAACGAACTTTAACCATTTTAGGTTAGCAATGGCAGGGCTCTTTATGAATCTTTTTTCAACACTCTCAATCCCGGTATCATGAGTTGGGACCATCACAACGACGAATTTTGGGACGAATACCAGTGGGAAAACCACATCAACGAGATCGAGCAGAAAAGCGATCGCCTCAAAGAAATCATTAATACCACACTCGGCGAAAACGGTCCGGGATGGATTCGCTTTATGCAGGAATTCGGCTCCGAACAGGAAGCCGTGGACGCGTACATCGAAGAGGAACTCCTGTTCGAAGAAGCTTATTATCCCGACGATGATGAGCTGGATGATGAAGACGACGACGAGTGGGATGATCTGCTTTTTAACAGCGATGATGAGGGAACCCTCTTTGATGGAGACGAGGATGAACTTTTTGAGGATGACGGAGAGGATGAGATTCTCGACGGCGAGGAATGGAAGACCGAGAACGACGATTATATAATGAGTGATTACGGCTCGCTGGATAACCTGAAAATTTATTCGGTGTCGCGCGAGATCGGTATCGATCTGCTGAATATCAGCCGCAGCCAGTCTGAGATGATGAAGAACCGCTATTTCCTTGAGTTCGTATCCTGCATACTGGATGTCAGCATAAAGCTGGCTGCCGGTTATGGTTTCGGATTCGAAAAGGATGTGCTTGGTGCCAACATCGCTTATGCCAAAAAAGCGCTGGCCAGCGCAAATCGTGCACTCTCCATGCTGCAGCATCTCAAAAAGAAAATCCATCTTTTCACGCGTGAGGAATACCTGTCATTCCATGAGCGCCTGTTCGAGTTGCGTAATGACGTCGGTGTTTATGTGCAGGACCTCAGGGAACAGTTTCGTTCTTCGATCTGACTTGATTACCACAAAAAGCCATTAAGAAGCATGAAGGGAAAGCCAATTTCTCCTTCATGCTCTTTGATTTTTTAATGGTTTTTTCATTCCGCGATACGGGGAGCGCGGGCTACTTCACCACGATGACCGTTGACCCGGGCACCCCGTTGACGGTTGCGGTGATCGTGGCTACTCCCTTCCCGGTTGCTTTGACA
>CAZNHE010000047.1:0-10116 GCA_964572735.1 uncultured Chitinophagales bacterium
AAATAAAAGCGATGGAAGATCTCCCCTCCTGCGGAGGGGCCGGGGGTGGGTTGACACGTGTTGCATCATAAACCAAATCGTGAAATTTCGGGGGACTGGCGTTTTCTTTGCCCGGTTCTTCGAAGCCATTGCTGCTTCTTTTAACGTTTTTCAGTTGATGTAACGCGTTGGACCCACCCCTGCACCCCTCCCAGGAGGGGAAATGTGTGCCTTTCATTAGGGTGGGCTCATATAATGGAGTAACTCATCCTGATCGAAATCGCCCGTTGCTTCGTAAATATCCGGCCAGGAGCAGAGGAGCCGGCCAAACAGAGATATGATTTCCTGAAAACTTTTTCTGTCATTTTTTGAGTGAATACTCTCAGGAGAAGAAGAATTGTCCATTTCCGCCGGATTCAGGAAATCATTATTCAAAAGAGAATTACGTAATGCTTCAATATACCGGCGCATATGGCTGATCCAGTATGCGGGATTTTTATTCCTTCGCGACAGCAACTGTTCCGCCATTTGTATTTGTCTGCCTGTTTCTGAAGAATATATTCGATATATCCGGTCTTGAAAGTCATCCTGCGAGCAGCTTCCCAGATTTATAAGAAACCTGCCCAGGTCACGGAGATTCTCTTTAGGATCGTTGCTGCAAAGCCAGGATTGGGATGAATGAATCAACTGCGCAACGACATCATTTGCCCGTATGAGCTCCAGCAGCGAGAATACTTTATCGACCGTTCGGGATCTGGTCGCGGGTGGTTTATGAGCAAGTAAAAACGGCGTACAACCGGAATAAGCGTAGGGAAAACACACATTCAATAAATCTCCAAAAATTCCGTCTCCCCGTGCATTTACCGGCATAAACGGGGGCAGAAAATCCTGGTTATCGACTGCAAAATTCATTCCGATGCAACGAATGGCATCAGTCACAGTCGGCTGCGTAACACCTCTGATAACCTGGCGAGTGGTCAGATGCCAGGAATAATCTTCAGCAGGATATAACAGTCGTTGAAAGGATTCTCCCTCTAAAAACAACCGGTACAAATCGGTGAACAGACAGGTATCTCCCACCGGACCCACCAACGACATCCGGATTCTTGCTTTATCTGAGTCCATATTTTGAAGAAAAGAAGGCTGCAACGTTTCAATATCAAGATCATCTTTAGTTTTATTCAGAAAAGGGGCTATGAGCTCTTCCGGTCTTTTTACCAACATTTGCTCATGAATACCAAGAAAGTCTTCATCGATAAATTCTACCGACTCTGCAGCTTCCTCATACGACTCAAAAAACCAGTAGTCATCCGAAGTGGCTTGTGAGGCGAGACGGAGCCCCGGCTGAACGGATGGCGGCTGTGCTACCTGACAAATCGTATCATCGTCGGTTTGCAAGGCCAGTTGTCCGCGTGTTACCAGCAAAAACGTATTCCGGCAGCCTCCCTCGGAACGATTGCAGGCCGGATGCCCCATAAGAGCAAATTCCATTACTTCCGGCTCAACGTCCGCCCGGTATGCTATTGTCCTGGCAAGAGCGCGCCGCTGTTTCCGGTTCATATAATAGAAATTACCGGAATATTGGTCTTTTGGAGATCCATCCCTTCGGGATAACTCCTGCAAAACCTGCCGGTTCTTTTCCTGCTGCTTTCCATCTCTGGAATCATCTATAATGATAATGTCGGGTTCGCGGCCATGCCGGTTGAAATGATCGATAAAACTGCTCAGGCAGCGTTTCAGCACAGCCGGCCGGTTGCAGGTGGGAATGCCCATGACGGTAATTTTATCCGTTTCCGGTTTGTACTTTACATTTCGATGCGCACCAACGGAATTCTGTTTTATCTCGTTCAGCAGTTCGCTTTCCGGAACCAGAAATCCTTCACAAATCCATTGCCGTAATTGCCAGAGCAACGGGTTTACCTCTTTTTCCCGCACGGGCAGTTCGAGTCCTTCTCTTGTAACATAGTGAAGTAAGGGTTGCAACACGGCGTGGCGCAGTCCCCTTCTGTTATTCAGTTGTCCCCATTTAAGTTGCCGTGCATACTCTTCGGCATGGGCATGCAGCGTTTTAAAGGTCCCGCAGGAAAGAAGGAAATTAGCTTCGCCGGCGGAGATCAGAGTGGATCCTCCGGTACGACGAGAATGGATCAACGTTTTATTATTCCCCATGGGAGTGGCAACGAGATCGAAGAAGCGATAACGATCCCGGATCGCAAGGTCAACCCTTGCCGGGATTTCTGTTGATGAGGATCGTTTTTCATTCTCTTTGACTTCAGATACCTCTTTTTTCATTGCGGCATTTCTTCCTTCGTCCCGGAAGTCCAGGAGCAATAGTTTTCGGAGGTTTTCATGATCTCCAGTCTCACCAGTTGTTCCAAATCCTGAAGCTTTTCTGATCTTCGATTCATCAGGATCAAATCAGGATTATGGGTTAAATAGAAATGATATCTTTTATATTCGGCCCCATCGTGAAAATGTTGTTCCCGGGCGGACTCCACCTGAGCCTCCTCTATAAAATCAGATAAGAATTTGGTATGAAAAACTACTCCTTCGATATCGGCTATACGTGCTCCGTTAATGGCATGCATGCCTTCGGTCAGGTAGATTTCTTCGGAATACTTGAAGACCGGTATCTTGGAAAGGCAAAAAAACCACGGCCGGCCATTCACATTTCCAAAGATCCGTTGCCTCATTCCCCCGTAATGGCTGATCGATTCGAAGGGTTTCCATCTCTTCTTGTCGAAAGAAGTGCTTTTGAGCCTGAGATAATTCGTATCAAAGAAACTGCAAACCTTCAGGGGGTTTTCACCGGGTTTACAATAGGTATCTTTGACCGGTCGATCCGAATACATGTCCAGCAACAAACATCTGAGTGCGGTGAAGTGATTCGTTTCCATATAGGACAACAGTCGTTTTAACGATACGATTTCCGAGGAAGGGTAGGATAATAATTCATCGATATCCACCACCATACACCAGTGTCCGGTCCCATAGGTTTCCAGAAAGAATTCCATCCAGTTCCAATAATGTTTATAATTCTGCTCTATGGTAAATACATGAACATTATCATAGGATAAGGCAATCTCTTTTGTATCATCGGTGGAGTTATTGTCAATCAGAAAAATCCGGTCGATACCTAATTGGAAATAATAATGTAAGAAGTAAGGAAGCCGTAACGATTCATTTCGGGCGACAGCGAATAAACGAACCTCGTCTTTACCTTCAGGAATTATTCTGTTATCCATCCTGGTGTAAAGGGAGCGCGTTTGTTGAACCTGTTTTTTATGTTGCCTGGCTTTGAAGGTAGTTATCATTCTGAAAATATGATTTCATAAGCATGGTAACTGTGGGCTAGGATTTATCCTCCGCCCGCTATTCCATTAAACGAATCATCCGCATCAACTAAATAGAAATCTTGGTATCTATAAATAAAAAAACACGACTAAACCTGTTTGCTTTATAATTTTTTTTTAAAGAGCCTGTTGCACCAATTGGTCCAGCCGATCCTCTGATATCGCTCCGGTAATCATCTTTCCGTTAATAAGTAAAGTAGGAGTAGCAGACACCCCAACCTGTCTACCTCGTTCTTTATCCTGCTGAATTAATTCATCGACAGAAGAATCCGTCAGACATTGGTTGAAGGATTGCATATCTTTTATATTGGCTAATTGTGCAAGACTATCCCACGGTTGTTGGCTGAACGAAGCCTGATTCTGATAGAGCAGGTCATGGTATGCAAAAAAATCGTTTTGTTTGGCAGCACATTCGGCGGCTTTTGCTGCTGAAAAAGCCTGAGGGTGCATCGGAAGGGGAAAGTTATAGTATATGAATTCAATTTTACCAGGATATTTTTTCAAAATGTCCTGAAGACGGGGTTCCAATTCTTTACAATAAGGACACTGGAAATCAGAAAACTCGATGAGCTTTATGGGAGCGGTAAGAGGTCCTTGATGATGTTCCCCATTCAATAAAGAAATCCAACTTGAGTGTGTGAGCGTGTTCGCAGCGTTGAAACGATTCTTTTTTGAAGAAAGCTTTCTTTGAACAACTAAACCTGTAATGACCAGTGCACATAGTGCCAAAATAAAAGAAGAAACGGTGTTAAACTTCTGGTTCATATCTTTTCCGATATTCATTTAATCTATATGATAAACCGCTACAGACGTAAATCCTTTGCTATCGGTTTGAATGCAATAGGCATAGCTGTCTTTTATAATTCTAATATCCTGCGATTTATCTAGCCACACTGTGTTCAGCAATCTGCCTTTCGAATCTACAATTATCCATTTGCGGTCGTTATCCCGTAATTCATTTGTGGATATCCATATATGGTGATGCTCATCTATCACGAAATTATTATATAACGGGTAATCTTCGGGCAGTTTAAAACTACTACTTCTCATCAGCACCGCCTGAGCACGAGAATAGGACGTTGAAAGAACACTATCCATTGTCTTTTGGGGAATAGGCATCGATGTAATATGCAAAGGAATTGTTGCCGAAGAATCTTTCCTCAGAAAACAGATCTTAATGGCAGGCTGATTCGTTTCGCCATAATATATCTTCCATCCCGTTCTCCGGATAATCGGGCGCGAACCAAAAGGGATTGCTACGATGCTGAATGTCGTTGGAGAAGATTGATGGACCAGCATTTGACGAGAAGCAAGGCTAAATAAAGGTTTCTCCTTCACGGAAGAATTTTCATACCGTGATATCATTTTTACAGTTATGTCATGGTTGTTGTGTAAATTCTTGCTTGAATAGTAAGGGATATATTCCCCAATAAAGCCCATGTCTGAACTGACCCATAGACGTTGAGGAGTGGTGTTGTTCAACATAACAACGTTGATGAGCTGAAAGTTGTTTTTTATGCTGTATAAAGAAAGACGAAACATGTTACTATCATACACAAAAAGAGTGTCATCTTTTACCTGTAAATCTGCAATCCATTCAAATTCACCCGGACCTTTTCCCTTTCTACCTAATGTATCGATCAGATCTCCTGATTTCGAAAAAATTTCTATTCGGTGGAGCCCCTGATCACCGACATAGATTTTTCCATTTTTGCCAACAACAATGTCTGAAATATTGCCAAAATAAGAATGGGTGATGGTCACCTGTTCTTTCAACATTTTCGTCGTCACAGAATCAGTCATATTGTGCGGCCTTTTCTGCCTCCTACATGCACAACTTGTTCCTATAATGAACCCTGTTACCATAAAAAGGAACATGGGGATAGTTAATCTGCTCATACATTCAATTTATGTTGGGGAGTTTTTGGGCTCCCCAACATATTTTTTTGGATATATCTCATACAATGTTTAGCGTATAGACAATCCTCAACAACACGCACATCCGTTTCCATTTGCAACGCATTTTCCTGTACAAGTACACGTTCCTCCTCCACCTTGACAGGTATTAGCAGGTGTTAGAGTTGGTGTTACAGCGCTGGCTGGAGTAGGAGAAGAGAGAATTATCGCTCCAATACCAATAATAAGCATCGTTATGAAATTGAATATTATACGTTTCATGATATGAACCTCCGAACATTAGTTATTCTTTTTGTTTCACCAAAGCCACGTTACATCCCTTTTACTTCCCTGTCAACCACTTTCGTTCCGTAATTTTTCCCTGGATTTTTTTCACAGTATGAACCATAGAAACCAACCATAATGAGCGGATGATAAGGTTTTTGCTCTCTGTTACTATGGAATTTTGTCTGAATATTTTTTCACCTCCCCCCGCGCAATCGCTCCCGTAATTGCGAGAAACTTAACCCGGAGTGACAAACCAGAAAATCATAAAGCGCCTTTTCATCCCGGAGTCCGGACTCACGGGCCACTTCATAACCGGATAGCTCAGGTTTTAACCGAATCAATTCTATAATATATATTAGTCGCGCCCTTCCGAGTACTCGTCCCGGCCGCACGCCAAAATAGTTCAGAAACTGTTTTGAAAACTGTTTACTCGTCTCAAATCCCATCCATTCGGCCCATTCCTGCACGGTATGAATCTCTTTTATATGGGCGGCAAGTACTACATGCGCTTCTTTGATTAGGTTTCCATCCTCATTCATCGCGTCTCAGGTTAGTATAGGTGTACAATATTGTTTTTTAGGTTTGGTGCGTAATGTCGGGTCGCAATCAGCCCTGCATATCCCGAATGCCTTCAGGAAAGGCTCTTCGACCCACCCCTTAATCCCCTCCCAGGAGGGGAAAGACGCTGTCCTTTCGTTTGTCTTCGATCCCTCATTTTCTCAAATGTTAGCGCTAACGAATAGCCGACGAAAAAAACCTCTTTATCATAAGGACGCATCTCTTAAGCTCTCCTCTATGTTCCAATTACGTCTAAATGTAAAAACACTTTAACATTATTTTTTTTTACAAGCAAGGACGCGGAGGTTCATGGTGTTCAAAATGGGAAGATCATCAAATAACCCACTGAATATCACCGCAACATATTCCTTCCTTTTTTGCGTTACCTGTGCGTGTTAATTCATTCCATAAAAGATTCTTATCTTATAAGAATGGGTTCACTCTGAAAGGTCGAAAGATGCCACAAAGGAAATATAAATGATAAACCGTTATTTTATATAATACTTATAAAACCTTAATATCCTGGTGTCTTTGTGGCGAAATCAAGAAAACGGACTTTTAGAAGTGGGCTGACGGATGGAGTTTCCGTGAATCTGTTACCGGAGTAAGATCTTATATATACATGCCTTTAGAGTATATTTACCAGGCCGCAAGAAATGCCGTTCCATTATCGCAGCTCGAGGAATATATCCGGGAGGGGAAGACGGTCAGGCTTGATCGCTTCATCGGATCTATGGCGGCTTTCCTGGTTCGTTCCCTCCTCAAAAAGGGACGGAACATCCTGGTGGTGTGTCCGAATCATGAAGAAGCACAGTTTCTGAAATCCGACCTGGATCAGATGAAAGCCGGCGATTTCTTCCTGTTCACTCCCACCTTTCAGAAGCCGTACGACAACAAGCAGGTCCGCGATGTAAACGCTGCGGTGAAACGGTCTGAGACGCTGGCAACGATCCTGGCTCATGAGGACAGGCTGGTGATCACTTCCCCCGAGGCTCTGTTTGATAAAGTGGCCTCCCCGGAGAGTTTCAGCCGGGCTACTATCCGGATCGAGAAGGGGGATCAGATCCCCCCCGAAGAGCTGGAAGCTTCTCTTGTGGATCAGGGATACCGGCATCTCTCTTTTGTCAACGAGCCGGGCGAGTTTGCCCTGCGCGGAGGCATCCTGGACATCTTTCCTTTTTCAGGGGAAAACCCGGTCCGCCTTGAGTTTTTTGGAGATGAGGTGGATTCTATCCGGGAGTTCGACGCCGATTCACAGCGATCCATTTCCTGGCTCGATCATGCTCTTCTGGTTCCCAACGGCGACCGGCTCGACCAGGCGGAACGGCATAACCTGTTTGAATATCTCCCGGATGAAACACTGGTATTCTTGTTTAACCCGTCCGCAGTCTTCAGCAGCCTGAATGAGCGATTCGGAAAAGCTTTGGAGCGTTTCGGATCATTGGAAACAGAACAAGCTCCCCCGAAGCAGCTTTTTTTGAATCCGGAGGAATTTCAATTCTATCTGAAAGGGCATCCCCTGCTATTGGTCGGGGGGCTGGCATCCGACTACCCCTCTGACGCTGTGCTTGCCGTCAATGCCTCGCCGCAACCCGATTTCAACGCTTCTGTTAAACTGCTGAAAAAGCATCTTCAGGATTTGTCCCAGGAAGGGATCCACACCTACATCCTGACCGAGAGCAAAGGCCAGCGCGACCGGTTTGAAGAATTATTGGGAACGCCGGGCAACGATAACCGGTATTCCCTGCTCGTCCACTCTCTTCACCGGGGTTTCCGCCTGCCCGGGCAAAAGATCGCCGTTTACACCGATCACCAGATTTTCCACCGCTATCATCGTCCTGATCTGAAGGCCGGACGGAGCCGGGGCGGCATCTCTTTTAAGGAATTACGTGATCTGAACCTCGGCGATTTCGTAGTTCATGTCGATTACGGAATCGGCAGGTTCGCAGGCTTCAAAAAGATCAGGGTGCGCGACATCGAACAGGAGTCGGTGATGCTGCGGTACAAGGACGATTCAATCCTGTACGTAAACGTAGCGAGCCTCCACAAACTGCAGAAATATTCAGGGAAAGACGGGCTGGTACCTAAGCTGACCAGGCTTGGCTCCGGCGAGTGGGCCCGCAAGAAAGCAAAAACCAGGAGCAGGCTGAAAGACATTGCACGCGACCTGATCACGTTGTATGCACGGCGAAAGGCTCAGAAAGCCTATGCCTTCAAGCCTGATACAAACTGGCAGATCGAACTGGAAGCAGGCTTTGAGTTTGAGGAAACGCCGGACCAGATGGCGGCTATTCAGGCCGTTAAAAAAGATATGGAGACACCTACCCCCATGGACCGCCTTATTTGCGGAGATGTGGGTTTCGGAAAGACCGAAGTGGCGATCCGCGCAGCTTTCAAGGCCGTTATGGATGGAAAACAGGTGGCCATACTGGTCCCTACCACGATTCTCGCCGATCAGCATTATCAAACGTTTTCGCAGCGGATGGCCAACTTCCCGGTAAGCGTGGAAGTGATCTCCCGCTTCCGGAACAGGGCGGAACAAAAAGACGTGCTGAAGCGTACCTCCGAAGGGAAAGTAGATATCCTGATCGGTACACACCGTTTAACTTCGAAGGATGTCAAATTTAAAGATCTCGGTTTACTGATTGTTGATGAGGAACAGCGTTTCGGCGTTTCGGTAAAGGAAAAACTCAAGGAACTTCGTGCTACCGTCGATGTATTAACCATGACGGCCACCCCCATTCCGCGCACGCTGCACATGTCGCTGATGGGAGCGCGGGATCTGAGCGTCATCAATACGCCGCCGGCAAACCGTCAGCCGGTTTATACCGAAATCCACAGTTTCGATTCCCAGCTTATCCGCGATGCCATCATACAGGAGACCTCCCGCGAGGGGCAGGTTTTCCTGATCCATAACTTCGTGCACAACATCAGTGAATATACGGAGATGATCCAGCAGCTGGTGCCCAACGTGCGTGTCCGGTTTGCCCACGGGCAAATGTCGGGCAGCCAGCTCGAACGCATTATCACCGATTTTTATCACCGGAAATTCGATGTGCTGATATCGACTAATATTGTAGAAAACGGGATTGATATCGCCAACGCCAATACGATCATTATCAACCGGGCCGACCGTTTCGGGCTCTCGGAACTGCATCAGCTGCGCGGACGCGTGGGCCGTTCGAACCGAAAGGCCTTCTGCTACCTGATCACGCCCGACCTGCAGGATTTGAGTATGGATGCACGAAAACGGCTTCTGGCACTGGAAGAATTCACCGACCTGGGATCGGGATTTAATATCGCCATGCGCGACCTGGATATTCGCGGGGCGGGAGACGTGCTTGGAGCCGAGCAAAGCGGATTTATCAATGAACTCGGGTTCGATCTTTATACCAAAATCCTCAATGATGCCATCCGGGAACTCAAGGAGACCGAATTCAAGGGATTATTTGATGATGTGGAAACTCTATTGGATGAAACTGAAGCCACTATTGAATTCGATTACCCGGCCCTGCTTCCCCAGGATTATATCACTGAGAATGTGGAACGACTGAACCTGTACCGGAAACTGGCCGGGGCGCGTTCCCAGGAAGAAGTCGACGATTGGATCAATGAACTGCGCGACCGGTTCGGTCCCCTGCCGGATGCGGTTCAGAACCTGGTATCGGCCGCCCGGCTGAAACTATCGGCCTCCGGGAATGGCATTGAAAAAGTCACGATTCGCGCGGGACGTATGTGGCTGCAACTGCTTTCCACCAAAACAAGAGAAGGCAAATCTTACTATGAAGACGGGCGGTTTCAGCAGTTGCTGGCCATCCTGCAGGAAAAGGCCGCGGATCGCTATAAGATCATCCAGAAAGATGATACAGTCCGTCTGAATATCGACGACATCCCCGACATTGAAGCTGCCGTGGCATTTATGCACGAATTGATTCCTGATGAAACAATGCAACCGTCGGAAGCCAGCCTTCAGCCCTCGCATGTTGAGTAGGCGGGGGACGGGTCAGAGGTTATAGGTTAGCTTTCAATTTTCAATCTTCAA
>CAZNHE010000047.1:10216-20909 GCA_964572735.1 uncultured Chitinophagales bacterium
GTAGGCGGGGGACGGGTCAGAGGTTATAGGTTAGCTTTCAATTTTCAATCTTCAATCTTCAACTCTCAATTTTCAATTTTCAACTCTCAATTTTCAATTTTCTTTTGCTTAGCAAATACGTAGGATTACTGAAATCAGGAGAAGTAGTGGCCTTTCCCACGGAAACGGTCTATGGTCTGGGCGCCGATGCCTGGAACGGAGAGGCGATACGCAAAGTATTTTCCATGAAAGGCCGGCCGGCAGATAACCCGCTGATCGTGCATGTAGCCTCTATACAGATGGCTGAGGCGTTTGCAAAAGAGATTCCGGCGGGTGCACGTACGCTCATCGAGATCTTCTGGCCGGGACCGTTAACCCTTGTCTTCAAAAAGAAAGAAGCCGTGCTTGACGTCATCACCGGCGGCCTGGATACCGTGGCCGTCAGGATGCCCGACCATCCGCTGGCACTCTCGCTGATCCGGAGCGCCGGACCGCTGGTTGCTCCAAGTGCCAACCGGTCCGGGAAACCCAGTCCCACCCGTCCCGGACATGTCCTGCACGATTTTGGTCCCGATCTGCCGGTCATCAATGGAGGACCATGCCGGATCGGACTGGAATCTACCGTCGTCGATGTAACCACGAATCCCTTCCGGGTATACCGGCCTGGGTTTGTCAGCCGTTCCCAAATAGAGGAGATCATTCAGGCCCCCGTAGAAGTGTACCGCCCGGAACGGGAGAATGAGAAGGCGCGCAGCCCCGGTTTGAAGTATACCCATTATTCACCGAACGCAAGGGTCCGCTGGCTTGCAAAAGATGAACACGTCGCCAGAAGAAGAGCCGTTTACCTGCTTCACAGCAGAAAATACAACCTCTCCGGATCGAACGTTGTTTACTATGACTCTCAATACGACCGGTTTGCCGGCGAGCTCTACGATCGTTTCCGCCAGGCCGATTTAAGAGGAATGGATGAAGTGGTTATCGAACCTTTTCCCGAACTATTGCTCAATATCCATCCCCTGTTGCCCGCCCTGATCAACCGGATCAATAAGGCTATCGGAGAGGAGAGAAAGTGAGATTGGGTCAGTTGTCAATGCAAGATAGCATGGATTGGCCTTGGGTAAAGCATAAATCATTAATGAACAACAGGGTAGTATCATTACGAAGCTAAAGGTATCTACCGGGGCGGATAACCTTTGGTGGAAATAACAGCTCTATTAACCGCCAACCAGATCTTCGCAGAGGCGCGCAAAGTTTAGCGCGGAGTTTCGCACAGTCCGGCACGATTCTGCGTAAAATGTATACGGTTGAATATCCGTGAAACCACCTTAAAAACGGCACAATCAGCCGGTTTGCAATAGCAGGCGGCTCCCATTTGTCATTGCCCGCCAGAGATCCTTCCTCCCAGGGAGGTTGTGGGGCACATCCTGCCGTCCCCGCACCCACGTCTTCATATCACCGGGGGATTGTGATTAGCCGACGGAACAGATCGGATAGGTGCCGGCATGGAGCTTTATCCTGAAGCCCCAAGAACATTCCTAAATCAATCATGTATATCTCCTGATATATAATTTATCATAGGGAAGAAACCGCTTTTCCGTAAAATTGTCACAAAGAATATACTCATATCCTAATATTGTTTATTACACCCCTATTGTATCAATAATTTTTTAATTGTATAATCCGAAGTATCAAAATATAATTTGGTATATGTTATGCATGCGAAACAAAGTTATGAAACTTCTTTTTATGATCTAAATTTATACTGCCATGACAATGACAAGAAAGCTGGCTATTCTTCCATTTGTACTGCTCCTGATTATAATAGTACTGAGTCTGATGTTTCCGGGGCTTCCGAAGTTCGGCACACAGCAGGGACATATCGATTCGGGTGATACAGCCTGGATGCTTATTTCAACGGCTCTGGTTTTAATTATGACCCCGGGACTGGCACTTTTTTATGGGGGGATGGTTAAGAAAAAGAATGTTATTTCGACCATGCTGCAAAGTGTGATGTGCATGTCGGTTATCACCATTTTATGGGTGATCGTCGGTTTCAGCCTGGCGTTTGGAAAAGATATTGGGGGGGTTATTGGAAATCCTGCCACGTTTTTCATGTTCAGGGGGGTGCTGAGCGGTGCTCCATGGCCATTAGCACCGACGATCCCGCTTCTTCTTTTTGCCATGTTTCAGCTCAAGTTCGCCATTATCACACCCGCATTGATAACCGGGGCTTTTGCCGAACGCATCCGTTTCACCAGCTATCTCCTGTTTATCTGTCTGTTCTCATTGCTTATTTATTGTCCGCTGGCACATGCGGTCTGGTATCCGGAGGGTATCCTGGCAAAACTGGGTGTCCTCGATTTCGCCGGAGGCACGGTCGTGCACATGAGTTCCGGCTGGGCGGCTCTTGTAGCAGCCTGTTATCTTAAAAGGCGCCATGAACCCAATCACAAGCCGGCACGCATCAGTTATGTGCTTTTAGGCACCGGCCTTCTGTGGTTCGGCTGGTTCGGCTTTAATGCAGGATCAGCATTCGGAGCAAACCTTCTGGCCGCCACGGCACTGGCAACGACCACCTGTGCCCCGGCAGCAGCCGGATTTACCTGGATTATCTTCGACGCCATCCGCGGCCGCAAGCCCTCGGCTATGGGAACCTGTATCGGAGCCGTAGTGGGGCTGGTGGCCATCACACCTGCCGCCGGTTTCGTATCCGTGCCTGCATCTCTGACCATCGGGATTTTAAGTGCAATTTTGATTAATATGAGGTTCTAAATACGCAGCCGTACGAATATCGACGATACACTCGATGTATTTCCCTGCCACGGAGTGGGAGGAATGATGGGAATGATCCTAACCGGTGTGTTTGCAAACCAGGCCGTTAATTCCGCAAATGCCACTGGAAACGGACTGATCTTTGGGGAAACTCACCTGTTCCTCATTCATATCATTGCGTTAATCGGAGTTTCGTTATTTGTGGTCGTCGGTACCTGGATCCTGCTGAAAATCACTGATGCCATCACCCCGCTGCGTGTCACCGCCGAGGAAGAACTTCTGGGACTGGATCTGAGCCAGCATGATGAGGAGTTGTGAGACGACTAACAGATAAAACCGGTTTATGGGGAATTCTCCCTGACATCCTTCGTTTGGAATAATTTTCAATTTTCAATTTTCAATTCTCAATTTTTAATCTGTAATTCTCAATCTTCAATCTTCAATTCTCAATTCTCAATTTTTAATCTGTAACCTTCAATCGCTTACATCTCCCGCCAATCGTAATCTGGTCCCGGCCTGTTATCAAGAATTTCTTCGATGTGATCCATAACATCGGGAGTCAGTTTTTCCGCCTGATCGACGGCTGTCATATTTTGTTTCACCTGCTCTGCTTTGGAAGCACCGGTGATCACCGTGCTCACATTCGGATTTTTCAGGCACCAGGCAATGGCCATCTGGGACATCGTCATCCCCAGCTCTTCTGCAACAGAGGAGAGCCGGCGGACTTTCTCCAGGTTATTTTTTCCTTCTTCCGATTCCAGTAATTGTTTTCTCAGCCAGCTATATCCTTCCAGGGACAAACGGCTGTCTTCCGGGACGCCGTCATTATATTTCCCGGTAAGTACCCCACTGGCCAACGGACTCCATATCGTCGTTCCCAGCCCCATTTCTTCATACAGAAGCTCAAATTCCTTCTCAACTTTATAGCGGTGAAGCATGTTGTATTGCGGCTGTTCCATCGCCGGGGGAACGAGGCGTTCTCTGCGAGCCACGTTATAAGCCTCACGAATCTGTTCCGCCGGCCATTCGCTGGTTCCCCAGTAAAAGGCCTTCCCCTGCCGGATGACCTGGTTCATCGCCCGAACCGTCTCCTCGACCGGCGTGTGCAAATCAGGACGATGGCAGAAAACCAGGTCTACATAGTCGGTCTGCAGCCGCCGGAGTGCAGCATTGACTCCCTCAATGATATGTTTATATGATAATCCCCGGTCATTCGGGCCATCGCCACCCCAGAAGATTTTGGTCGACAACACCAGGTCGCTTCGTTTCCACCCTGCTTTTTTGAGGATGTTACCCATCATCGTCTCCGAGCGGCCCTCTGCGTATGATTCGGCATTGTCGAAATAATTTACACCTGCATCCCGGGCGGCTTTCATGGATTCATAAGCGACATCCTCATCAATCTGATCCCCGAAAGTGACCCATGATCCGAATGATAAGGCGGATATTTTAAGTCCGGATTTTCCTAAAAAACGATATTCCATATGCACGTTAAGGGTTGAAGGTTGAGAGTTACAGGTTCGACGATCCGTGAATGCGATCTCACTCCGCCGGAAACTGATAGTACCTTAATAAAGCCGGTCTTTCTCATTGTTTGCAGAACTAACTAAAAAAGCGGAGGAAAGGTTTCGGCGCCCTTTCCTCCGCCTGTGATATTTGTCCGGATTGTTAGTCGGTACAAGTCACCCGTGCACTGTTATCTACAGCGCGGTTACCATGAAACCGTGGTATGCAATGGCAGATTGCGTGAGGATGTGCCTACCAGTATGTCATAAGAACCCGGCTCAACAGTCCATTTCTTATCCGTCACATCGTAGTAGGCGAATTGGTTTTCAGGAATATGAACCGTTACCCGGCGGCTCTCGCCCGGCTCCAGCGATACCCGGCTGAAGCCTTTCAATTCATGAGGCGCACGTTTCACCCTTGAATCCGGCTTGTGAATATATACCTGGGCCACCTCGGTCCCTTTCCGGTCTCCGGCATTTTTTACGGTAAACGTAACATTCACCCGGGCATCCGGACCTGTACCTGATTTTTCCGCCTTCACATCACTCAGGGCAAAAGTTGTGTATGAGAGTCCGTATCCAAAAGGATAAAGCGGCTTAATATTATTGGCATCAAAATAACGATAGCCCACGAGGATGCCTTCCTGATGCGGCGCCACGCTGTCCTGCTTCATATAGGTTTTGGAAGCCGGAGTATCGCTCCAGCGGCGGGGGAAGGTCAGCGGCAGCCTGCCTGAAGGATTATAATCTCCCATCAGAACATTCACGATGGCGTTTCCGGCTTCTTCGCCGCCGAACCAGGCATCTACAACGGCAGCGGCCCGTTTATTCCAGGGATCCATCTCCACGGCTTCGCCTGCTGAAATGACAACTACCGTTTTGGGATTGGCTTTGACCACGGCGTTGAGCAACTCGTCCTGATTATCCGGAAGACGCAGAGAAGCCAGATCGTGCCCTTCGGAAACGTCATAGCGGGTACGTCCGACGAAGGCGAGCACGAGATCCGAATTACGGGCTGCCTTCGCTGCCTGTTTGATTAAATAGTCATTTGTTCTGCGAATGCCCAGTTTTATATTGACTCCATTCCCGCGGGAGAAATAATCCAGCCGGACAGGATAGCGTTTGTTTGCCTGCAGATCGACTTTATAGCTGTTTATCCGGATCCCGTAACGAAGCCGGGCGGTCAGCACTTTCTTTCCATTGAAAAAGAAATCCATCCCGTTGTTATCCGTCACGTCGATCACATAAGTTCCTGACTCCGGTACACTCAGATAACCGGTCCATCGCATGGAAAATCCATCGTGGAACAAACTGTCGGGTTTTGGGATAACATCAGACATACTCACCCCGTTGGTGACGTCTCCCAATCCATAATTGACCGAGGTGTCGGTGCGGGTATAAACCGGTTTTCCGGAGAATGAATTATTTGCATAATAAACGCCTTTCAACCCTTCCTGCGCGTTGGCGCCTGAACCGGTGTGCAGCATGGAGCCGGATGCCGCCGGCGTTTCATTGCCAGGCATAACTCCGGGCACATAATTCAGGGTAACACGATCGCCAATTCGCTTTTTAAGAGCTTCCCAGGGAGTAACCGTGAAATAAGGGATAATCATAGAACTTCCACCACCCCGCAAAACCTGTTTGGCACCCGGACCGACAACGGTCACTTTGGAAACACCCGAAAGGTTAAGAGGGAGGGTATTATTTTTATTTTCCAGCAACACGATCCCCTCTTCTGCGGCTTTCAGGGCCACCTTTTGGTGCTCTGGAGAGTTTACCAGCGAAGAATCAGGTTTGGAGGGATGATCCATGAGCCCGAGCGTTACGATCACGCGAAGGATATGCCGGACCTGTTTGTTGATGGTCGCCTCGCTCAGCTTCCCGGACTTGATAAGCGGCATGATATTTTTATAGTTGAGATGACGGCCGGTCGGCATCTCCAAATCGAGGCCGGCTTCTTCAGGGGGGAGTGTTGAATGAACGCCACCCCAGTCGGACATAGCGAGGTATTTGAATCCCCAGTCGTTCCTCAGCACGTCGGTGAGCAGATAATGATTCTCACTGCAGAAAACACCGTTTAACCGGTTATACGCGGGCATGATGTCCAGAACGTGGCCCTGCTGAACCGCCGCTTTAAAAGACCGGAGATAGATTTCATGCAAAGCACGCTGATTGATCCGGGAATCAACAAAGTTTCTTTCGTATTCCTGCGAATTCGCCACAAAATGCTTAACGGTCGCCCCGACATTCTCGGATTGAACGCCTTTTATAAAAGCGACCCCCATATGTGAGGTGAGAAAAGGATCCTCGCCGTACGCTTCAAATGTCCTCCCGTTCCGCGGGTTACGGGCGATATTCACGTTGGGTCCTAAGAGGACGTTACGCCCCTTCCCACGCACTTCCTCTCCGATGGCCCGGCCTACATCGTAAAGCAGCGTAGTATCCCAGCTTGCGGCCATACCCGTTCCGCTCGGAAAAGCGGTCGATTTGCCCCACCGGGCACCGATCGGTCCGTCGTCCATCTTCAGGGCAGGAATACCCAGCCGGGGGATCGGCTTTGTGGCAAAGCCGGTTCCACCCAGAAGGCTGATCTTCTCCTTCAGAGTCAGCTTTTGCAGAAGAGCGTCAACTTTTTGGTCAACGGCATTAAGATCCTGAGCCGGATTTTTCGTTTGGGACAGGCATCCTGTCAGTATCACACATATGCCCAGGAGGCACATTTTCAGATAATGTTTCATTTCCATGACATTTAAATATTATGGTTATTCTTATACCCATGGCTGATTTCCCTTATACGATCGTTTTTCCCAACCACCCTGTCCCGTCATTTTGAGATTTGAGAAAAGACATCCATTCACAAAGAAAATCATCGTTATACTACGGATTTCCATCCTATGATGAATATCCGTTACTCAATCGTTTTTAATAAATGAAATAAATCTGAATTTGTACACCCTTTTTGCTTTTTTTATAGCGGTCGGAGTTTGTTTGTGGATTGGACAATGTCAGCCTTCGTAAGGTAGGGTAACCCGGAATGGAAACCTGAATCCGGCCGCCTGTGATGCCCGTTATTGAGCCGATTGAATGTACCTCAATCCGTCTTTTATTCTTTTGTGATGATAAGTTCCGCTACATAATCTTCCGGCTTGATGTTACCCGCGGTCTTCGGGTAGGGGCTCAGAGAAAGTAATTTGAAGTTATAATGCAACCAGGTGACTTCTTTTGGTTTAAGAGTCGTATTCAGGGAAATGGCGGTATGATCTAAAGCGTGGATCACCGTAAGCACAACACGTGCGTTACCCGCCCAGACACACATCATCCCTTCAGGACATCGTGAGTCTTCCGCGACTGAATCCAGCCTCACCACCAGATTTTCATCCTTTATCAGAATTTGTTGCCCATACTTAATCGGAAACCTTTCGCCGAGCTCCGTACCGTTTGAGCCGGCGATCTCATGGCAGGCGCCGGCCACCATCAGTAACAATAGCAATAGCATTGAAGGCAGCAGCTTTATCATCTCATTTCCTCTCTGGCGCTACAAAACAAAAGGCCTGAAGGATGAATTTCAGGATATTTTAGTCACTATAAAATCAATATAACTTCGATAGAGCTCTCCAAAAGTTTTGAACTTTTGGAGAGCTCTTATTATCAGCGGTACGTATTTCTGCCAGCCACTATCAATCTTCACGATAAAGGCCGCCTTCGCTGCTGCCTTCGAAAAAGGACAGGCGGAGTCCGTATTTTGCAGAATATCTTCCGGCAATAATTCTGGCTTCTCTCAGCCCTTCTTCTCCGTCGCAAAGCACACAAACCGTCCCGCCGCTGCCACCGCCGGTTATCTTTGCCCCGTAAAGCCCTGATTTCCTTCCGGCATCCCGAACCAATCCGACCAACTCGTCGGTTCGCTCGTTGCCAAGTCCGCATAAGGAGTAACTTTTGTGAGACTCATACATCAAATCGCCCAGTCTGGCTAGACATTCCTCCCGGCCATGCCCGGTGTGGCCGGATAAGGCCGTGAAATATTCTTTGAATTCGTTTACCCGTTTGTTTTCATAAACGGCGTGGCTCGTACACTGCCTGACCGCGTATCGCTCCCATGGTTTCGGTCGGGTTACCGGATCAATCACCGCTCCATATTGATCCAGAAAATCCTCTCCGGAAATTTCTCCGGGAAGTATCGGTTTAAAACGGGTTTCGAAGACAGGTACATCAATATTCGAAAGATATCCTCCAAAGGGCAGGCGCGACCATCTTCCGTTTTCTCTGGCGCGTGCAAGCCCGGCATCCGAAACCTTCTCATTTCTGGCGATGATCGAATATCCCATAAAAGCGGCTGTTCTGGCTTTAATGTAAGATGCTCCGCTCACGGAATGTCTTGTACCGCTGTCTATTCCCACGAAATGAACATCCCGGGGGATACCGACCGGATCAAACACCTCACAGGGTTGACAAACGATGGGAAGCAGAGATTCTTCACGTCCCAAATAAGAAGTAAGCTGGTCCATTAAACCGCAGGGGGCGCCTACGATCTGATTTTCGACTCTCTGAGCCAACTCCGGCAGTTCCTGTTCCCCGAGGTCGAGATTATACAACCGGTTGAGTGCCATTAAAACGGAGACCTCCAGGGCCGCTGATGAAGAGACCCCCTTCCCGATCGGAATGTTCGACTCAATAAGAACATCTGCGCCTTCTATCGGGATGTTCTTATCAGCGGCAAGCAGAAAGAAGCATCCTGCAACATAAATAGCCCACTCACCTCCCCTGATTCTCAAAATATCTTTTCTGATCTGTTCATGAGTTTTGAGAATGGAGCCGTTATAAAAAGAAGAAACCGGAAAGCGGAAAATGAGGTTTGAGTGAGTATGGTCTTCGCTGGCGCTTCTTATCCGGAGCAGGCCGTTGGTGCGCAATGCAACCGTAGCCGAGGTAGATTCACTAATGGTTTTCTGCAGCAGCAACGACCCGGAGTAATCCGCAACCCCTCCCATTACATCCATACTGCCCGGAGACGAAGCCCGGACGATATGATCTGTTTCCTCGAAAAAGGACTTGTAGATTTCCTCGATTCTCAAACCGGCCATGTTATCCTCCTCCGGTGAGTCCGTATTTTCTGAAAAGATCCTGCAGGACAGGTTCAACCTGGCACCTGATTTCCTTATTGGCATAGCCGATCCAGTCAACCGGTGAGGTCGTGTCAAGCGGCGCATTTAAGGGCCCGCCTTCGATATCAGTGATGGGGATTCCGGCTTCGGCTCCAATCAAATGTGCCGCCAGATCATAAGGGTGGCACCGGTGGCCGGTCCACCCCTGCTTTTCCTGAACCAGCTTCCGGTAAAGAGCCGTTCTCACATCACACACAAAACGGTCATGGCCCATCAGCAATTCATAAAGCTGGCCGCCGCTTGAGATGTACTGATCTTCAAACAAAATGGCTTTCCCTTCCGGAGGATTCGGGAACAGCGCCTGTATCATATCTTCTTCGATGGCAGCCAGTATCTGTCTGCCCGGGGGGAAGAAACGGGCTATCTGACCAAATCCTCCCAGGATGGTTTTGGATCTGGAGGGCTGAATCTCCCGGGAAAGCAGAGCTTTTGTATCGAGATTACAGGTTTCGGCTTTGGCTCCTTTTCCCCGGATTGCCCACAGAGCGTCGCTAAGGATGCTTTTGGAGGTTGGCAATTCCACCATTACGGCTACTTCGATATCCTGCAGATTCGCTTTTCCGGCGGTGTTAGGCGCCGCGCCTGCCAGGAAAAAAGCCGGGCGCTTGTCGTACATGATCCCCCGCGTCCCGTCGATGGGATCCATGATCAGGATGATTGCGGCATCATCGGGGTCCCACGCCTTCGGCAGGACGAGTTTTTCTCCGTTGCCGGATATTCCTTCTGCAATGAGAAGGATGCCGCCTGCTTCTGCCGCGCGTTTTTCCAGCAGCGGCAGGATCACATTCTCTACATCTTTGTCGATTTGATAAATAGTATCATCCTCCTGCTCAAGGTGAACTGCCGACAAGCCGGCAATGTTTTGTTCCCTGAGCGACTGATGGATCTTCAGACAAACGCTTCTGCCTGTATCCACAAGGATTTCCCGTATCAGCTTATGGTTCATGAAACCTCGATCTGTTCGAATTTACCTCCCCACGCTTGTGAAGCTACCGCATCCGTTCCTCCGTTCAAAGATCCCGTTAAAACTTAATAACCGCTTTCATCACTTCGTCTCTGTACTTATCGACCGTTTCAAATGCTTCTTTGGTTTCTTCAAAGGGGAAGCGATGAGTTATCATAAATTCCGGCACCACTCTCCCGGAAGAGATCAGGTCTATTACCGGTTGAACGCCATGATTTTGTCGCCGCACATTCTGAATCGTAACTTCATTCCTCCTCAGCCGGCTGATATCAAACGATACCCGCTCTTCCGAGGGGATGCCCACTATTAAA
>CAZNHE010000048.1:0-20403 GCA_964572735.1 uncultured Chitinophagales bacterium
AAACCAGATCCGCCGCCCGCTCCCGAAACGTATAATGCGTGTTCAGGTATATGGGCTTTGTACCGTTCCCCGACCCGGAGGCCGATGATTTCCCGTTTTGTGCATAGACGTTTGGAATAAATATCATGATTGGAAGGATATATATTACGAGGGATAACAATACCTTCCGGGGGTTAAATGAATGATTAGCCATTTTTTTATAAGAATTAATGGTGTCCGGTAAAAAGTAAATGATTCAGACAGGCAACCCACTTTGTTCAGCCGTCCTTGAATTCGTAATCAAACAAACAAATAAATTTTATAAATAAAAGTAAAAAATTTAACGGGTGATAATGAAAAGTATTCAGAATAACGGCAGCATATAATTTCGAAACCCGAAACAGCATTGTTTCACATGCTATTTATCCGGCAATGATCCTGGGTGTCCGGTTTTTCAGTAATGAGAGATACAAACGCTCAAAATGATTTTTCCGGGATGTAAGGATACGGCCAGACAGCAGTCTTATAGTTATGAGAGATTCGCTGAGCCCTTACACATTCCCGTATGCACGTTACCCGGCTGTCCGGCTTTTGATATGCTTTTCAACCGGGATGTTGCTTTGCAGGCTGAGCAGGCCGGGGATCGGGGGTGCCGGGGCGGTTTTACTGGCCCTGCTGGCTTTTTATCTTGTTGCGGATATTATTTACCGGAAACGATTCATCCCTTTCTGGAATGTCCTTTCCCTGATCAGCTATCTTCTGCTGATCACCTGCCTCGGATATTTTCGCGCTGCTCTTCACCAGAGGCATGCTGTAACGCTTCCTTCCGAAGAGCTTTACGCCCTGCAGGATACCCTGCAATTCACCGGCAATGTTGAATCGGTCAATCCCGGAAGATTCGGTATCCGCTATCGGGTTGCGGTCGATTCGGTTGTTGCAGGAAACGGGTTTCGTTTTACAGGTTCCTTTCCTGTTTTACTCGAGCAGCCGAAGGTGGATTCCATGAATTTCCTCCCCCTGGGCAGCCGGATTATTTTTGCCGGAGAGATGGTCCCGATCCCCGGCCGCAGAAATCCTCATGATTTCGATTATCGGAAGTATCTGAAACAAAGGGGGATCGGGGCGGAAGTAAAATTAACCGGCATCCGGTCCGTCAGGCAGCAACACAAATGGTTTGGATGGGTGATCTGGCGGAGCCGATTCGACCGGGCTATCGATCGGGTATTTTCGCCCGGCAACCGGGCCGTGGCCAGAGCCTTGCTGATCGGCCAGAAAAATTACCTGACCGATCAGGTCCGCCAGTCATTCAGTCATGCCGGACTGGCTCATTTGATGGCTGTCTCAGGCCTACATGTGGGGTTCCTGATCTCTCCTTTCTGGCTTCTCATCCCATGGCTCCGGGGAAGCCGGTTCGGACGTTTGTCTGCCATATTTATTTTATCGCTTATTCTGCTGATCTATGCAGGACTCACCGGTTTCCCTGCGTCCGTACTACGCGCTTCACTGATGGCTCTGTTTTTCGCTTACGGGCGCATCTTCCGGAAGATTCGCGAGCCATTGAATGTGTTAGGTTGTGCCGCCTTGATCATATTGTTGATCAACCCCGGGCGTTTGTACGACATCAGCTTTCAGCTGTCATTTGCAGCGGTTGCCACGATCTTGCTGACTTTCCCTGCAGCAAAACGGGCAGCCGGCCTTTTATCTCGCCGCCGATGGATCCGCCGTCCGGCAGAGGGAATAATGGTAAGTATATTGGTTCAATTCGGCTTATTCCCGTTGCTGGGCTGGTATTTTCATCAATATTCACTCATATCGCCGGTCAGTAATATCATTGCCATACCGCTGGCACAAGTGATAGTGATGGGCGGGATGGCCGCGGTCGTTCTGACGATGTTTTGGCCTGCCCTCGGAAGCATATCGGGGATTCCGGCAGACATAACTACCGGATGGCTGAATGGCTGGGCTTACCGGATGTCGCATCTTCCGGGAAGCTGGATATCCGTTCCCCATCTGTCGGTTTTCATTTTTGTGCTCTGGTTTTCGGCGATCGGATGCCTGGCAACATGGGGTATCGCACGGCTGCGCTGGAAATGGATAGGTTTCTTTATTTGCATGACGGCGCTTTTCCCTCTTTCAAATCTGTTTTATTCGCAGAAGGAGCCTCATCTTTTCGTTACGTTTTTTGACGTCGGCCAGGGAGACGGACTCATGATCAGTACACCGGACCATCGCCACATCCTCATTGATACCGGCCGGTGGATGTGGCATACCGATAGCGGGAAACGGGTTATTCTGCCGGAGCTGAAGGCCCGGAATATCCACCGGCTGGACGCCGTGCTGCTCACTCATCCCCAGGCCGACCATATCGGCGGGATCGTTTCCCTTATACAGACGATACCTGTTGATACGATTTTTAATATCGGCCGGCCTTATGATTCACAACTTTATAAACGGTATCATAAACTGGCTGAAAAGAAGAGAATCCCGCTCAGGCGTTTGTATGCAGGAAGGCGGCTATTCGTCGGTTCCGGAATCCGGATGTATGTGCTGGCGCCTGAGCGTGACGATCATAACCCCAATGTCAATGATCTTTCTCTGATCATAAAACTGGTCTATGGACATACATCTTTTCTTTTTACAGGTGATGCGGAGAAGCCCGAGGAACTAGAAGTCGACCGGGATTTCGGCCGGTTTCTGAATTCTGATGTCCTTAAGGTAGCCCATCACGGCAGTTCTACCAGTTCATCCGCTCTCTTTCTCCAGTTGGTGACTCCAAAGATAGCGGTCGTATCGGTGGGCCGGCACAATCATTACGGGCATCCCGGATTTCCGGCTGTACAGCGCCTGATCCATTCCCGGGCCCTGATGCATTATACGGCATTAGAAGGCGCGGTTACCCTCGTTAGCGATGGCCGTTCTATTTGGCAGAAAAAGTGAATCGGGCGCTGTATTATCGATTTATTTTTTCTTAACGGGGAAGAATAAATCACGACGTTCACAATGGTACACAATGTGCACGATATACGAAGAATTTTTTCCACCGGTTCGGCAGACGGACGAGTGAACGTTGTGGTAAAATTCTCTCTTTACCGCAAAAATCCTTTCCCTTATTTCATTTCCAGTTCCGGCTGGGAGAACGACATACCCTGATCCTCACTTTCCTGCCTGCCCAGCGTTTCTTCCATTTCAGAACGCAATTTCTGGATCGTCAGCCCGCTGGTCAGGGCGCCGTTCTGGGCAATGGATATCCGCCCTGTTTCTTCGGAAACAACGACCACAAAAACGTTATTGCTTTCTGTAATACCGACCGCCGCGCGGTGACGGGTACCGAAAACAGAGGAAATATTCCTGTTTTGGCTGATTGGAAGGTAACAGCTTGCCGCTACAATCCGGTTGTTCCGGATGATGACCGCTCCATCGTGCAGCGGCGTCTCTTTCGTGAAGATGGTGATCAGCAGCTTACTGCTGACCGCGGCATCGATCCGTGCCCCGGCATCTACCAGGTCCTGAAGACCGGCGGTGCGGGCGAATACAATGAGAGCGCCGGTTTTGGTGCGTGCGAGTGTCTTCACCGCTTCGATTACTTCGTCGATGACGGAACTGGGCCGCGCGCGCGCAAAGAAATGGTCGAGGTTGGTATTCTGCCCGATGTTATAAAGTAACCGCCTGATTTCCGGCTGAAAAATAACAATCAGGGCCAAAACCCCCACATCCATGATGCTGCGCAGGATGTAGTTGATGGTGGTGAGGCCGAGCGCACTGACGATGGCGTTCACGGCGAGCACGATCAACAAACCGATAAAGGCGGGCACGGCAAACGATCCTCTGATCCACTTATAAATATAGTAGATCGCAATGGCAATAATCAGGGTTTCGAAGAAATCCTTTGGGCCAAAATCGAGAAATCCTATAGGGATCAATTTACCGCTTCTAAATTAATTCAGATGTTAATGGATGGGGAAATCCCTGGCAACGTTCAAATATATCCGATGTCAACGGATTATCGTCACGCCGGGGCAGTCCCTTATTCTGCAAAGACTTCCCATGACTTCACCGGAAACATGCTCTTACGGAATTTCGTTGGTTCGGAGGGCCGGTTGTTATTATTTGCTATCTGATCTTCATAAAAACGACCGGAAAAGAGCAACGATTTTCCATAACTGGTCGCTCCAAAGTTACGCCATCTGTTAAAGTAACGTAAAAAATAAAGAAATGGGATAGGTATAACGCTAATTGTTGAGCATTGCCAGGCCGATGGCGGCACGGCCATGATTCCACAGAGAGAGGTGTGAAGGTTGCGGGTGATCTGCAAATAGCGCGCTTCTCCCCAAAGTTACTTCTTTTTTTGGGAGTATAACCGGAGAGGACAATATGAATGCAGCCCTGCCGTCAGGAAGGCGGCTGCTTCCACTCTCGCAATAGCTGCCTCATGTCAGCTTCCGGATTCAGCCTCTCGTAAGTGTAACGGCAATGGCCGCAAAGGCGATGTCGTTCGGGGATACAATCAAACTCTTTGGTTTCCCCGCCGCTTGCCATGCATAATGTTGGATAGCGGTCGCCCTTAATATGAACAATCCTGCTCGTACTACCTGCGAACTTTAGAAACTTCATGCTTACCCTTTTTGCAAAATAAAATAATTTCAACCCGTAGATGAATTATCGTCACAAACCGTAACGAAATAAAGGCCGAAAAAGGGTTCTTTTGTTGCTCGTGGAGAATTATTTTTGTAACAAAATTCTGCTACCCGATAGTTTCGGTCTTCCCGGAATAGTGATAAGGATCAATTTGCCGTGCCAGCGCAAAGAAACGGGAAGCTTCCTCATTGTTTCCATTGAGCGTATGCAGGTCACCCGAAATGCGATACAAATCGGGATGAGAAGGATTCTCCTCAAACAATGAAGTGAGAAGGACAACCGCTTCTTCCAGTTCTTTCTCCGCAAGAAGCATTTCCAGTTCAAGCAGGCGAAAATGGAAAGGCAGATCTTCGCCCGCGAACTCAGCTATATAATGGCGGCTTCGCGAAAAAATATTGTGCTGGTAATAAAACCAGGCCAGTTCGTAAAGCATGTTTTCATCGAGCTCCACATCATTCAGTTCGTCTTCGAGCGAACGCAGCACGTCGCGAACCTCCATTCTCATCATCACCCGGACGAGCCCTGCCAGGATATCGCCGGGCCATTTGCTTTCAAGGATCTGGGTCCGAAGTTCGCTTGTAAACAAATCCTCAAAGAGCTGTTTTAATTCCGGCTCCGGAAAATAAGGATTTATCAATTCACTTAACAACAATAATTTTTGTATATCATTAGTATTACCAATATCATCAGGAAGCCTGGTTTCTATATTCCACTTATCATGGAAAAGAGCGGCGTTTTTCCAATAGCGGGGTGATTGAGCTGGAATACCCAGATCCGAAGTGGTCAGCCCGAATGCGTGACGAGCCCATAATCCCGGAGCTATGCCTGTCTTTAAGCCCTTGCTGCGTAATTGAAAGCAGAAATCGATATCTTCAAACCATGCGGCGCCGAATGTCCCGTCGAAAGTAAGGTTTTCGTGACGAAACATCATACAAAAACTGTCCAGATATTCGACCTCGGCAAGGGATGCCGCCCGGTCGGGATTCGCCCTCTCCGCTGCCTGATCGATGCACAAAGTATGGCCGGTAACCGGAGCGGCCGCGCCGAACTCCGGATGGGCATCCAGCAGTCGTTTCATAGGAATGATGGTCGGCATTGTCAGTTCCACATCATTATGCATGATGCAGATATAATCTCCGGAAGCCGCTTCCATCCCCTGGTTAACGGCCCGTGCAAAACCCAGATTTTGGGGATTTGTGATGATGTGGCAATGGAAAAATCCGTCGGCCCTGAGTTGTTCAAGATAGGCGTGGGTGTCGTCCAGGCTGGCATTGTCGACGACGATCAGCTCAATGCTCTCCTGCGATTCGTGCTCATACAGCGAATGAAGACATCGCTCAAGCCGGTGTTTCCCTCTTCCCGCCGTCGGGATAATCAATGAAACGGCAATGCCCTCTTCTTCCTTCCCTCCGCCGGTTTTTTCTTCATGATAAAAAGAGACCGTTTCAGCCGGCTCGTTTTCCGTTTCCGACAGGTCCGTGCGGGAATCCTCTTTCTGCCAGGGCTCTGCCGGTTTGGAATCCGCTTCCCGGTGCGGTATTTCTTCGTCGGGAAGACTGCCCCCCATCGATTTAAGGCGATGCTTCAGTTCAGCTGCCTCCACGAACCGGCGCATGCGCTCAAGCAACACGATTTTGAGATGCAATGCCTTTTTATGTCCCGGATCCTCGCGGAGGATTCGCTCAACCGCGGTCAGGCTCGTGGTATGGTTCCCTTCGACGAGCGCGTTCTCCGCCGTTTGGATGAGCCGGAGCTGCTCTTCCGATTCCTCCTGTTTTTCAGGGACAACCTCGCGCATTTTAATGGTCCTCGAGGCAAATTCAATCTGCTGCCCGATGATCCGGGCCTGATCGCGGCTGTCGGCCCCGCCCCGAAGCATAGCGTATCGCAATTCATTCCGTTCGTCGCGGTTCAGATCCAGGAAGTTCCATCGCTGATTGCCGGTATACAGATCTGCCGGGGCTTTCCAGGTACGCGGCCGGCCCGTTCGCAGCCATAATTCGAACCCGAATCCGCGGCTCATAGCCGGATTAAAATAGCGTTCTTTTTCAGGGATAAGCGCCCAATTCCAAAAAAAGGACTGATCATCCGGGACGGTCCCCACATCTCCCGAAATGCCGAGAGCCTCTGCATCCGGGGGAACCACAGATGCAGCGGCATATCCGTAATGTGAAAGATGGTCGGACAACAGAGTGAATTGATCAGGGTTCAGTTTTTCTATATGGCCCGGAACCCAAAGGATATCACCGGTTACGTTCAGGATAGCTTCATTCAGAGACCGGCCCGTTCCGAAGACCTTGTTATGCTCGAAATAATAGGTTTCATCATGCTGAAAATATTCAATGATGGAGTGTATGATCTTTCCTGTTTCGTCTGTGGATCCGTCATTGATGATAATGAGTTCCAAAGGGAAGTCGCGGTTCTCATAGAGGGCCGTGAGGGCGGCTTCGACATCCGGGGCCTGATCCCGGAAGATGGTTATGGCGGTAAGCTTTGACGCAGTCATTCAGGTACGTTGTAGATGATCGGCTTGCTTCCCGGATAATATACGATTTGCCGGGCATCTTGAAAAAAAACAACCGCCGTTCCAGGAACAAAAATTACTTTCACCGGCAAGCCGCCGGGCAGAGGGAGGCACAATTAAGAGCAGGAATATTCGTATATTCAATGATTTTATATAAAAATGCAGACACTATTTATGTCCTCAGAAACAAGAGAACTTTCAGCCTCCGCATCTTTGGCAGCCGCGGAGGCGCAACAACGGCGTACCTTTGCCATCATCTCCCATCCTGATGCCGGCAAAACCACGCTCACGGAAAAATTACTGCTTTACGGGGGAGCCATCCGCCAGGCCGGGTCGATCAAGCAACGGAAGGCGGCGCGTTATGCGGTCTCCGACTGGCTTGCCATTGAACAGGAGCGTGGGATTTCGGTTACTTCCTCGGTGCTGCGTTTTGAGAAGGACAACATCAAATACAACCTGCTCGATACTCCGGGACACAAGGATTTCTCCGAAGATACCTACCGCACCCTGATGGCGGCCGACTCGGCGCTGATGGTGATCGACGTGGCCAAAGGGGTCGAGGAGCAGACGGGGAAGCTGTTCGAGGTATGTAAATTGCGCCAGACGCCGGTTATCACTTTCGTCAACAAATGCGATCGTCCGGGGATGGATGGGATTGATGTGCTTGATAACATAGAAGCCGAGCTGGGGATTCGTGCCGTACCGGCCTCCTGGCCTGTGGGAGCAGGGGCCGATTTTCAGGGCATCTATGATCTGATTGAGAAGAAGGTGCACCTGTACACAAAGACGAGCCACGGAGCTTATGTGGCCGCAAGTACTACGTATGATCTGGAAGAGGGCCTTGCACATTCCACCCTTTCCCAGACGGCGCGTGATCAGTTTATGGAGGAAGTTCTGCTTATCGGGGATGAATTCGGGCAAATGGACCGGGAGGCTTTCGCAGTGGGACAAATTACGCCCGTCTTCTTCGGGTCGGCGCTGAATAATTTCGGTCTCGATATCTTCCTTCGCTATTACCATGAACTGGCTCCCCCGCCGCAGCCCTATAAGCGGGATGATGATACGGTCAGCAGTATCGATGGGGATTTTTCAGGATTTATTTTCAAGTTGCAGGCCAATATGAACCCCGATCACCGCGATTGTACCGCGTTTGTGCGGGTGGCCTCCGGTGTCTTTGAGCGGGGGATGGAAGTCGTCCATGGAGACACCGGCAAGAAAGTACGTATGACCACCCCGCACAGTCTGATGGGAGACGAGCGGAGCCTGCTGGAACAGGCTTTTCCGGGAGATATCGTGGCGTTGTTTAATCCCGGATTCTTCCAGATCGGCCAGACCCTCTTCGACCGGACATCCGTTAAATATGATGTCATACCACTCTTTACCCCGGAACATTTCATGAAAGCGCGTTCCAATGACCCGTTCAAGCGCAAACAACTGCGAGAAGGACTTGGCCAGCTTGCCGAGGAGGGGGTGGTGCACGTTTTTGAAGTGCCTCACGGAGTGGGCAACGAACTGCTGCTCGGAACGGTCGGCCAGCTTCAGTTTGAGGTGATCCAGCACCGGATGAAGATGGAATACAAGGTGGAAATCCAGCTCAGCACAGTACCCTACTTTACTGCGCGGTGGCTGCCGGATGACCAGGCGGTCATCAAAAAACTTCAAAGCAGCTACTCCACCGATGTCACACACGATATGGAAGGCAACCCGATCGTACTTTTCAACAGCGCCTACGCCCTGCACCAGGCCGAAGAAGCCGTCGGCGCCGAAAACCTGCTCAAGTTCAGGAAGAAATAGAGGGGATTTGCAGTTGATGGTATTTTAAAAAACCTTGGAGGTTTTCGTCTTTCTCATTTTGGTATGAGAGCATCCCTGAATTATGGGTTGGGTTTCGGAATATTACCATTTTTCGAGCAGAGAATGTGTGCTTTGTACTGCTTCTTGTGCAGCCGGATCAGTTATTCCACCACCGGTCTGATTTTTATAGACCACGATGTACTGTCCCGGAATCGAAAGGGTATCCGGAATAGTAGAGTACGACGATCCTGATGATATTGGTGGTGTTTGACTTTGTACATGGGAGGGGGGTACCCTGCATCAGGGTATTGTTTTCACAGCCCGTTAGTAACAGGGCCGATACCATGCCTGAGAGGAATAAGAGATGGATATTCAATCGTTTCATCACAGTCTCCTTTTTAAAGATTTAAGTTTTTGTGACGAAGTCGTTTGAAAGGCTTCATTAAAGTAAGGGACAGTTACAAGCAATTTGTTACAAAAAAATTTTAAAAAGATGAAATTGACCCGATATCGATACTCCTTTTTGATTGTGGGTGTAGTCATTCTTTTGATAAGTTGTAGCCACGATCCGGTCGGTAATAACAAACAACTCCATTTATCGGGCATTTTTAAAGCCGCCGGGCTTTCAGGAATCTCAATCTGGCACTTAAACTTGTATAAAGGCAATTTGTATGCAGCCACTGATAATGGATGTATAAATATACTTTATCGGAGTAAAGGCAGTTAATAAGTTTAACGTGAGTTCTCCCAAAGGGATGCCATTGGCAGAGATAGTAACAGCTCTGAAAGAGCTACATATTAAAGCATCGGGCAACGCCCGATGTATAAGGAATTGTTCACCAACCCTGAAAGGGCGAAATAAAGCCAGGGATCATCGCCTGATCATTTATTGGCCAAATGGCGGGGTACATCATCCCAGAAAACATCCTCCAAAGATCATTTCAGGATGCTCATTCTTTAACAGATACAACACCTCCTTTAGCCATCCCGGATTAATACGGCTCATCCGTTGTTGGGTTATGGATTCCGCCCTTTCAGGGCTGTGGACGTTCTTCTGTGCTCATCGGGCGTTGCCCGATGCTGAGGTATTTTTGCCCTTTCAGGGCAAGTATCAGGAGTGAACAATCGGGATAAGCATTCCTGGAGGACATTTTTGAGATAAGCTGGCGACGGATTTGATTCTCTGCAGTATCCCACGATTGCTTTTCCAGGAAACCGGAATCAACAATGGCGAAGATCAATCCAATGGATGCTTTTCTAAAGGGTATATTCCGAACTCACGTTAAGTTTAGGTACGACAGAGGGAAGCTATAGATCCTTTGATCACCAAAAATCCTTAAAAGCCAATTTTACTTCCTCCATGTCGTATCCGTTCGAAACGGGTGGAAATAGCCCTGCCCACTTCTTCGCCGGTAAATCCAGGGAGCGTAAAATATCGGTAACCTCTGCAACAGGCCGTTCTTGTAATGGAGTGAAAAGTCAAGGTCAAGATGGAATTGCAGGCCGAAGTTCCCGCCCGGCCGGGAATAAGGGTGAAACCGGTAGGGAGTTGCCGGTGCTATCGGTCTTGCAATAAGGGAAGAATCATAAACACCTTCTGCACCGAAGAAAGTCCAGGTGCTTCCATTTGTATCTTTCACACTAACGACCGGCGGATTCCACCCGAAACGGTGCCATTCACCCTGCTGTGCCAGCGCCCCGGCCGGCATGGCCGTACCGAGCAAAATGCAGGTCAATATTGCTAATAATGCTGCTTTTCCGTCCATAAAATTAGTGTAACGAGATGATCCGGCGGACAAAATGCCGCTCCGGGCCGTCTTAACCGTTCCGATACCGGTATGATTGTTATCGGAATCAAAAATGGGATAACAAGGTTGCAGGGCAATATAATACCAGTTTAAAAAAAAGGTTTAATATGGTTAAATTACGCCTGAATAAGTAAACATCTGACCCGCCGGGCATGGACATTCAATGGCAGCGGAAATTGCGCCTGCCGTGTTCATCAAAAGCTTTTTTGCGGGAAGCAGATGTGATCTTCCGTTTTGTTCAGATTATTAGGAACACGAGTACCAGGAAAAATTTCAACTGTAAAATCCGAGGGATTTAATAATGGCAAAAGAATTTGATTTAGTGGTAATTGGGACCGGTCCGGGTGGTTATGTTGCGGCGATCCGGGCCAGTCAGCTCGGTTTTAAGACGGCCGTCATTGAAAAGAGGGATTTAGGAGGAGTCTGTCTGAACATTGGCTGCATCCCCAGTAAAGCGCTGCTTAAGACGGCGGAAGTCATGGAGACGATGCATCATGCGAGCGATTACGGGCTGAAAGCCAAAGACATCGGCGTTGATTTCCCGGCCGTTATCAAGCGCAGCCGCGGAGTAGCCGATAAAATGAGCAGGGGTGTCCAGTTCCTCATGAAAGCGAATAAGATTGAAGTCATTAAAGGTAAAGGTGTTTTTGTAAACGCTGGGGAAATCAAGGTAGTCGACGACAAGGGTAAGGAAGTGGAACGGGTTAAAGCCGAAAACTTTATCATTGCCACCGGCGCTCATCCCCGCCAGCTTCCCGGACTTGAAATCGATGGAGACAAAATCATTGACTCCGAGCGTGCCATGAAACTCGAAAAACAGCCGAAGAAATTGCTGATCATCGGAGCCGGGGCCATTGGTGTGGAATATGCCTATTTCTATAATTCGATCGGCACCGAGGTGACGATTGTGGAAATCCAAAAGAATGTGGTTCCTGTTGAGGACGAAGAGATTGGCAAAGAGCTCGGCAAGATTTTTGGGAAGAAAGGCATTAACGTAATGACCGAGAGCTCCGTCGAAAAGGTGGAGAAAAAGAATGGCAAGGTTGTCGCCACTGTTAAAACTGCAAAGGGCCGGGAAAAGATCGAAGTGGATGTCGTGCTTTCGGCTGTAGGCGTCGCCGGCAATGTGGATGGCATCGGCCTGGAAGAGATCGGTGTGAAGACAGAAAAAGGATCCATTAAAGTTGACCGGGCCACTTATCAGACCGATGTTGACGGAATTTATGCCATTGGCGATGTCATCGGCACTCCCTGGCTGGCTCATAAAGCCAGTCATGAAGGAATCAATTGCGTAGAGATGCTGGCCGGGCTCGATCCGCAGCCGGTCAACTATAATAACATACCGGGATGTACATATTGCCAGCCGCAGGTGGCCTCGGTCGGTTATAATGAAAAGCAGGCTAAAGAAGCGGGATATGACATTGCTGTGGGCAAATTTCCGTTTTCCGCAAGCGGGAAAGCTTCCGCCCTCGGACATACCGATGGGTTCATCAAAGTGATCTTCGACAAGAAATACGGCGAATGGCTGGGCTGCCACATGATCGGTAATGATGTGACGGAACTGATCGCCGAAGTTGTTGTGGCACGTGACCTCGAAACCACCGGCACCGAAATCATTCATGCCGTTCATCCGCATCCGACGCTGTCCGAGGCTGTGATGGAAGCTGTCGCCGAGGCCTACGGGGAAGGCGTCCATCTTGGTACGCCTCCCAAAAAACATTAGAGGCTTCATTTTCGTATCTTAAACCCCCGGCAGAGAATCTTCCGGGGGAGCTTTTATACACTCATCACTTATCATTCAGTGTAATGCGGGAAGTCGACTTTTTCGACGCGGGACGCCTGCCTTATCGTGAGGCATGGGCGTTGCAGAGCACTATTCAGGAACAGATCATTGCTCAGAAGATCGCTCTGAGAAATGGCAGGGTGCCGGACGAAAAACGGAACGATCTGTTTTTGATGGTCGAGCACCCTCATGTCTTCACTCTGGGGAAAAGCGGAGATCCCGCACACCTGCTCCGCACGAATGATGAATTGAAGAAGCTGAATGCCGAGTTCGTTAAAATAGACCGCGGCGGAGACATCACGTACCACGGTCCGGGGCAAATTGTAGGTTATCCGATTCTGGATCTTGAAAACTACTTTACCGATATCCATCGATATATGCGGTCTCTGGAAGAAATTATCATCCGGGTTTGCAGTGATTACGGCATCAGGGCAGGCCGTATCGACGGACTGACCGGCACCTGGGTCGGTGATTCCAAGATTTGTGCCATGGGCGTCCGCTGTTCCCGCTGGGTGACGATGCATGGTTTTGCCTTTAATGTGAAAACGACCCTGAATTATTTCAATCACATCATTCCCTGCGGCATTTCCGACAAAAAAGTTACAAGCCTGGAACAGCTGCTCGGCCGGCCGGTTCCAATGGATGAAGTTAAATCGCAGGTGCGCCGCCATTTTGAAGAGGTTTTTGAGGTTCATCTGAACGAACTTTCTGAACTACCCGAATCGGTAAAGAGCGCAGAAGTCGTTAGAAGGTAATACCGTTTTTTTCTCCCTGAGGGAAACAGCGGGCAATCAGACGAAGGATTAACCGTTTTTTTAGTGCAAAAGATCAGGAATATAAAATAGCCATGGAATTAGCAGAACCTGTCACCACCCGAACCGGCCGACGCCCCGACTGGCTGCGCGTCAAACTACCTTCCGGAAGACGTTTCCGGGAAGTGTCGGATATCATCCATGAAAAGTCGCTGCATACCGTGTGCAGCGAGGCACGATGCCCGAATATGGGCGAGTGCTGGGGCGCGGGTACGGCCACATTTATGATTTTGGGGGATGTGTGCACCCGTTCATGCGGTTTCTGTGCTATCAAAACGGGACGCCCGGTTAAAGGGCTTGATTGGGACGAGCCCAACCGGGTAGCCGAGGCGGCCAGGCTGATGAAGCTGAAGCACGTAGTTGTTACGTCGGTTAACCGGGATGAACGGAAAGACGGCGGGGCCCCCATTTTTGCCGAAACGATCCGCCGCCTGCGGGAAGAAATTCCGGGAGTAACGGTCGAAGTTCTGATTCCCGATTTCCGCGGTATCTGGGAAGCCCTGCAAATGGTCATTGACGAACGGCCCGATGTACTCAACCACAATGTCGAGACCGTCCCGCGGCTGTACCGGCGGGTGCGTCCCCAGGCTAAATATGAGCGATCCCTTGAACTCCTCCAGCGTTGCAAAGCACAGGGACTGCGCACAAAAACCGGCATCATGGTAGGCCTGGGAGAGACCAAAGAGGAAGTTTATTCAGTGATGGACGATTTGGTCGATATTGATATTAATGTATTCACGATCGGCCAGTATATGCAGCCGACCAAAATGCATTTACCGGTTGAGGAATGGGTTCACCCCGATATATTTGCCGAATATAAAAAGATTGGAGAATCGAAGGGAATAGAGCATGTGGAAAGCGGTCCCCTCGTACGTTCGTCGTACCATGCCGAACGGCACGTATAAAGCATATTTCGAAGTGTTAATTGATGGATAAGTATAATCTTCGTGACTTTTCAGGGATGGCCGCATAAAGGCATAAGCCTTCGGCTGTCCTTTGGTAACACTCACATATAGATTTTAACCGATGATAAACCAACCGTTACTTTTGACATAAAGATACCGCCACCGTGTTTTCTATTATTGTGATCATCTTGCTGAGTTACCTGCTGGGATCGATACCTACTTCGGTCTGGGTGGGGCGGCTTTATAAAAAAGTCGATATCCGCCATTACGGAAGCGGAAATCCCGGGGCTACCAATGTATTCCGGATCCTGGGATGGAAAGCAGGAGTTATTGTAGCTCTGATTGATCTTGCCAAAGGCTTTATAGCTGCTTATTTCATCTGTAACCTGGGGTATGTCATCGGAGACATCCCCTCACATGTAGGAATCTGGAATACCCATATCTTCCTGCAGATCATAGCAGGACTTTCAGCGGTTCTGGGGCATATGTTCCCATTATATGCTCACTTCAAAGGCGGAAAGGGAGTAATTACCGCAGCCGGGGCGTTATACGCTATCGAACCCTGGTCGATCAGCGCCGCTATCCTCGTATTTCTGATTGTCCTGCTGATTACCCATTACGTATCATTCGCCTCCATCACGGCGGCTTTCATTTATCCGTTTGTGATGTTATTCATGCGGTACGTTCTGCTTATCCATCTGGATGGCAGCCAGATCATCTTTGCATCTGTTCTGGCTGTAGGCATCATTGTTAAACATTTACAAAATATCCGCCGGTTGCTGAGCGGAAATGAGAATCGTGTACGGTCGTTCCGACCCGCTAAAGGCTGGCTGAATAAAGAAAAAGCATCGTGAATGTCGCTGTTTTAGGTGCCGGAAGCTGGGGAACCGCACTTACCATGGTGCTGGCCCGCGCCGGCCATGACGTTCGGTTGTGGGCACGTGAGAGTGAAATTGCTTACAACATTAATAACTTTCATGAGAATAATGTCTATCTGACAGGAGTCACACTGTCGGATCGGATCATCTGCGATACTGCGATCGAAGACAGCCTGAAGGATGCGGAATTGGTGGTTTTTGCGATTCCATCCCATGCCATGAGGGAAATGGCCGAACAGGCACGGCCTTATCTCAGGGGAAACGAAATCATCGTAAATGTCGCAAAAGGAATCGAAAATAATACCTTCATGACCATGTCCCGCGTTCTGGTGGAAGTCTTCGAAGGCAGGATCATCGAAGATCACATCGGAACACTCAGCGGCCCGAGTCATGCAGAGGAAGTAAGCCGGTTCAGACCCACACTGGTCACGGTTTCCGCTTATTCCCGTAGTACGGCGCATCTTATCCAGAATGCGTTTATGACGCCGATGTTCCGCGTCTATGTGAATTACGACATATTGGGAGTCGAGATTGCCGGATCGGTTAAAAATATTATTGCAATCGACGCGGGGATCATCGACGGTCTCGAATTGGGGGATAACGCCAAAGCGGCCCTGCTGACCCGTGGATTGTCGGAGATCAAACGACTGGGGATCCGGCTTGGAGCTTCCGCAGAGACCTTCTCGGGCCTGGCAGGTTTGGGCGACCTGGTCGTTACCTGTACGAGCCGGCACAGCCGCAACCGCCATGTGGGCTATCAGCTGGGAAAGGGGCAAAAGCTGAAGGATATCACCTCACATATGAAAATGGTTGCCGAAGGCGTTAGAACAACGCAGTCGGTCCATTTCTGGGCGAAAAAGCTGAATGTCGAAATGCCGTTGACGAGCACTACATACCAGATTTTGTTTGAGAACCTTGAACCGAAGGATGCGGTCTATGAACTGATGACGCGCAATCCCAAAGAAGAGATACTTTTATAACTCCTGCCGCCGGCTCATCAGCCTGAGCCGGCGAGACATCGGAACCCCAACCTGTAACGGATCTGCCATGCAATATCACACTTTGCAACAGTCGAAGATGAGTGTTAAGGATCTGAAGAATCTTGTAAAAACAGGTGAAGGCACTTTCCTCGAATTTAAACGAACCATCTCCAATCCCGGAAAAATCGCCCGCGAAGTATCTGCGTTTGCCAATACGGGTGGTGGAATACTGCTCATTGGTGTGGATGACGACAAAAGTCTGGTGGGTCTCAGCAGCTACCAGGAACAGCTTTACCTGCTTGATCAGACGTTCGCTTTATGCGAGCCGGAGATTCAGCATACGGTGGAGGTGCTTCTCTACAATTACCGCGATTTCCTGATTATAAAGATTGAAGAGGCGGATCAGAAACCCGTTCGGGTGAATGATGGCGGTCATGCGGATGTTTATATCCGGGTGCGTGACCAGAGCGTGCACGCCAGCCGGGAAGCGGTGATGATCATGCAGCACGAGAGCTCGGGACAGGGGGCTACCTTCGAATTCGGTCCTTGTGAGCAAAAGCTGCTACGCTACCTGGATGAATATCAGCGAATTACAGTAACCGATTTTTCCCGCCTGGTTAATGTCGGACGTAATCGTGCCTCACGCATTCTGGTTAACCTGGTAAACGCCGGCATCCTGATTCTCTCTCAGAACGGCAGCCAGGATTATTTTACACTCTCGTACGATGTAGCCTGAGAAACAGGATCGAGAATTTACATCCGTTTTTGTAAAGTAGTGGAAAGCAACGTGAATTTGATCTAAAAACAGGCTTAAAAAAAACCTTTCAATATCTTTTGCAATCGACTTCAGCCGACTGATCATTGTTGTTCCTTAAAATGGGTTTTAGCCCTTCCGGTATTTCCCCTTTTTAATATGGCTAAAGCCATCTCTTTTTATCTTCATCGTCAGTCAGCTAAAGCTGACGGCAATAAATGTTCCCATGGTATTAAAAGCAATATTTTCTATCCCGGACTCACATTAAGGTAAGGAAAATAATAGCATTCTAAACTATTGATAATTCTACAACTCATGGTCCCGTTCTTTAGGGTAATAAAGGGATTGATTTTGAAAATACAGATAAATCTATCCCGACCCCTCATAAATGGCATTTTTTAGGTATTTTTAAAATGTTTAGGACGCATTGACCCGAAAAACGTTGATGTAAACAGGTAACTCCAATGTCAGAACAAGTAAAGGATTTCTTTTTCAGCGGAACGGACACCGAACCGATCCATATGACCGATTCGGCGGCAAAACAGCTTCGTAAAATTCTGGATGAACAAGGTGAGCCGGGAAAACACCTGAGGATTGGCGTGAAGGGCGGCGGCTGTTCAGGACTGAGTTACGTGCTCGATATCGATGAGAAAAAGGATTATGATGAAGAATTTAAGATCAAAGACATCCCCTTTATTCTCGACCGCCGGCATCGGCTTTACCTGGAGGGAACCACCCTTGATTTCAGCACGGGTCTGGACAACCGCGGGTTCACCTTCGAAAACCCCAATGCCGACTCCACCTGCGGCTGCGGCAGCTCGTTTAGTACGTGAGAGAGGCTTTTCCATCCTCGTTACGAAGCTCTGCTCTGTAACGTCCTGAAGTTCCCCCTGCAAATACCATCCTCCGTGGAAGTCCCATGGACTGATGAGGCCGGATGGCCGAAAGCCCGGATAATCGGAGCGTTGCCGTTAGGAACCGATGGCCGAAAGTCAGGAATTGAAGGTTAAGGTTGAGGATTGGGCATTGTAAATTGAATGTTGAAAATTCATCCCTGTCTGAAATAGGTTGACGTTTTTATTTCTTTCGCTCTTTCAGCGGCAAGACAATCTCCTCCCTGAAAACAGGCGGCTATAAATGATTAGGAATAGCCATGAATACGAAAGAAAATTCCCTTTCTTCAAAAAGATTGCACTTGCTTTTCTTTTTCATCACATTGGCAATATAGTATTCTGCAAGATAATGATAATGAGAACGCCTATATTTGTTTAGATTGGTTTACAGGAGATGCCCGCCCAAGACACCTTGCAGGAGAATTCTACATCGTATTTACCGCCAATGCGGGCTGGATGGAAGGAAGGACTCGCAAAGAGACAACGCGATCATCACTTTCTATCTCACATTTTATACGGGCTCGCCGGAATGCCTGTCCTGCCTTTTTACCACCAAATGTTATAACCAGAGGTCGTTATGAAACGTATCTCTACTTACATCATCGTGTTAGTCATTATTAGCCTCATCACCGGCTGTGATATTTTGCATTCTGATGATCAAACCAGTACGCATAACCTGAGTCTCAAAGGGTTTGATATTTCTGGGTTATATGCTAATCGGGACCGAATAGTTGCAGGTGCATCGTCTCCGGATGAGGCATCCAAGTATATCTTTATTTCTGCAGATAATGGTTCAACGTGGAAACAAACGGCCAAAATCCCTTTCAATAATAATGGTTCACCACCCTATGATCTTATTCTTATAAATCCCCACATAGCTTTCTGGGGAAAGAGTAATGTCATTTTCGCTGGTATCGGAGGGGGGATTCAGGGTCAGTTCCTGACCTCACCGGACAACGGAAAAACCTGGATAGAACCAAACCCGAAATTTACAGATAATGTTAACTGCTTCACTATGATAAATGGGACATTATTTGCCGGCACAAATTATGGGGTTTTCACGACAAAGGACAATGGTAACCATTGGGTTGGCGCCGATACAGCGAGTTTATCTTATCCGGTGGCAGGGCTTGTATCTGTTGCTGGAAATCTTTTTGCAGCCACATCCGGACATGGGATATACCGCTTCATCAATAAAGAAACCAGCTGGACCAGGGTGGATACAACCGGTTTTTCCTTTACGAGTCTCGTTGCAATTGGGGACGATCTTTTCGCCGGAGTAGTCCAATCTTATGGACAAGATTCTGCTGGAGGGGTGTACATGTCGCCCGATAGAGGGGCCAGTTGGAGTCATGTGGACGCCCCCGGAATTGCCAGGCATACTATAAATGTATTATACACGAATGGCTCCGATCTTTTCGCGGCCACCAATAGCGGAACTTATTATTCTACGAACAAAGGAGCCGATTGGGTATCCCTTGATAGTTTAAGTGCCACTTCGTTCGCTGCCAATGATACCTGGTTATTTGTAGGGACAAGGAACAGTGTTAAACGATATGCATTATCTAAGTTGAATAAATAAGGCAGGGTCGATGAATTAACCTATATAAAAACTATATGTTTAAAAACCTGACAGGTTTATCAAGACCCTTGTTCGTATATCTTTCACGGTATGAATAACTCATCATCGCTCACTCCTGCCCACTGCCCCACAACAACCGCCTGCACGAATCCCGTGAACCTAACCTCCAGACCCTGTGGGAGGAGGTCAGCTTTCCAAAAGTTGAAACTTTTGGAAAGCTTCGATTCCCCGGCGAATAAACAGGAGAGCTTCCTTTTTTTTCGGAAAAAAAGAAGGCGGATTAGTATGATATAAAAGGCTTCTCTCTTTTTTCAAAAGAAACTTGCACTTATTGCTTTTTTGTATATATGTTGCAGTTATAATATAAATAGAAGGGTACCGGCGATGAGGATCCGTACACATCGGACGATGGGGCAGCAGGAGATGCCTGTCAAAGACACCTTGCGGGAGCGTTCTATGCCGTGTGTTCCGTCAACGCGGATCAGGTTGAGAGATTTAGCAAGAGGACGAACGTGGTTCTTCCTTTCTTTTATGGCCCTTTTTCTACTCATTCTTAGTGGTTGCCGGCACAACCCGGTTGGAGCCGGCGGCGGTTTTCCAGTCAAGGCCGGTCCCATTCTGTTTATCTCCGACAGCAGCGGCACCAGCCAACTCTACAGCATGAACCCGGACGGGGGCAACGTGCAGCAACTCACAGACGATCCTAATTTTCCCATCCTGAATGCGAAATGGTCACCCGACGGCCGTAAAATTGCCGTGGTTTCCCTGATCGGAGACTCGCTGACGTATCCGTATTATCGTCGCGTGATTTTCATTATGAATGCCGATGGAAGCCACCGATATCAGTTGACTCCCCGATGGTTCAATACTTATGATTCCACTTTGGGAAGTCTGAAATATGGCGGAGCCTCTGGTCCGGTGTGGTCACCGGATTCAAAGCAGATTGCCTATTCAAGATTAATGGTTCCGGAGGCTATAGCTAGCTCTGTTATTTTTGTAATCAATGTGGATGGGACACATGAAAGAAGGATTATAAAGGTTGCGAATATAAGTGGAGAGGCAACCAGTTGGTCGGC
>CAZNHE010000049.1:0-3051 GCA_964572735.1 uncultured Chitinophagales bacterium
TTCTTACTTTCGACAGGAAGTACTGGAGGAGTTGATAGGATTAAGAAGATTGACAAAGCCGGATATTATCTTCATCCCGTCAGGGCAGGATCTTCATCAAGACCACAAGGTGGTATATAATGAAGGCCTTCGTGCATTCAAGGACCTCTCTCTGCTTGGGTACGAGTTGCCGTGGAACCATATTACTTTTTCTGCACAGGCATTCATTTCGCTTGAAATGCACCACCTTAATAAAAAATGGGAGGCACTTCAGGCGTATAAAACCCAATTGCAGCTCGAGCGTCCTTATTTTTCTCCCGATTTTTTGAATGGTCTGGCCAGATTGCGGGGTACGCAGGTAAAAGCAAAATGGGCTGAAGCATTCGAGGTCATCAGAATCCGGCTGTGAAACAAATGAAGAATCTCCTTCGATGCATTGTAACAGGGGCAGGCGCCCCCGGAATACGGGGAACCTTGTATGCATTGCGGCATAATCCGGATAATCGGAAAGTCTATACATTGGGAATCGACATTAATGAAGATGTTGTCGGAAGATATCTGACTGATGATTTTATGAAAATCGCCCCGCCGGAATCGGAAGATTACTTACCCGACTTGCTCAGAATCATTAGAAAACAAAAAATCGATCTTATTATCCCCCAAACAACTCGTGAAATTGAAGTTCTTTCCCGCAATAAAAAGATGATAGAGGACCAGCATTGCAAAGTTATGGTTTCCAGCGCCGAAGCCATTTTTAGTGCTAATAACAAATGGCATCTGTTGAATATCTGTAACAGAATAGAGATTCCTGCTCCATGGTTCTTCCTGACACACTCATTGAATGAATTGGCTGAAAAGGCCGTAGAGCTGGGATACCCGGATAAACCAGTTGTTGTGAAACCACCGGTCTCGAACGGAATGAGAGGTCTGCGTATTCTTATGGAGAAACCGTGGAACGCACAACGATTCTTCTCCGAGAAGCCTGGCGGCATAGAGATCACTCTTGAACAACTACGTCAAATATTCAAAGGAGCAGAGGAGCCAGAGCTACTCGTTACAGAATATCTGCCGGGCGACGAATATTCCATTGACGTTTTCAGGGGGCAGCGCGGAAGTTTTGCCGTGCCGCGGCTTCGCAGGAAAATTCGCTCGGGAATCAGTTTCATAACTGAGGTTGTTGACGACAAAGAATTGATAGGCTTTTCATTGAAACTGGCTGACGAATTGGACCTGAAATATGCTTTCGGTTTTCAGTTCAAGCTGGACTCGAAAGGTGTTCCCAGAATTCTTGAGTCTAATCCACGGATTCAGGGTACCATGGCAGCCGGCATCCTCGCAGGAAGGAATATCATTTGGATGGCTGTGAAAGATGCCTTGGGATTGCCTTATGAACTACCAGTGGATTCATTGAAGCCGACGCTGTTTTACCGGTTCTGGGGCGGACTCGGAATCAACAATAATGAGGTACATGAAATCTGAGCTTTTTACAGGACGATACCTGTTTCATCTACATACCACCTATACAGATGGGAAATTGACTTTTTCCGATTATATCAAATGGGGCCGCGCACATGATATAGATCGCCTTATTTATCTCGAACATATTCGAAGTAATCCCAATTATGATGTCCGACGATTCATCAATGAACTAAAAGAAAGTGCTACCCCGACAGGACTTCCTGTTCATCTGGGTTTTGAAGCAAAAATTTTGCCAGGGGGTAGAATGGACATCTCTGATGTCCATGCCGCCCAGGCTGAGGTGATCGGCATGGCTGAGCATAGCTTTCAGGGAGATTTTGACCTTTGGAGAATCTCAATCGAGACAGCTTTGGCATATTATTCAAAATGGCAGGATGAAAAGCATATGGTATGGGCACATCCGGGATTGTGGTTGAAGAAGAGACACATGCTGGAGGAGCAGGAAGGAATTTACATCATGTTGCTTGAACGTGCCGTCGAGCTCGGCTGGCATATAGAGCGTAACTTTCGATATGACCTATTGCCACAGAACGTTGCACACAAAATCGATACCGGGATGATAGTCGAAGGTGCTGATGCGCATCAAACGGTTGATTTGGATCGTTGGCTGCTAAATTCCTCAAATAACCGGAAAGTTTTTTAAGTCATAGAGTACATTATTTCTGACAATCTTCCCGTTAGCTTTTTCCTTGAATAATATTCGATCCCTTTGTTGTAGCTTGTAAGCTGTCCTTTTTTATAATGGCTATAAAAGTGGATGATTGCCGTTTTGGTGGACTCATAATCATCATAATCTACAATCGTTCCCGCGTTGCATGCACGTAATATCTTACCGGTATCGCTTTCAGGAGGTCCAACACAGAGAATAGGTCGATGCGCCGCTAAATACTCGAAGAATTTACCGGGCAGAAAGCGTCCGGCTATAGGAACCTGCTTTAGAATCACTAGTAAAATCTGCGAGCGTTTCTGATACGTGATGGCACAGTTGTGCGAAACGTATCCTGTTTCCTCAACATATGGCATGAGTCCATGGGCGATAAGCGAACCTTTTATGGCAAAATCCATTTTCCCTATTAAATGGATTTTCAAGTGTTTTCCGAAAGATGGATCCTCTTTTAGAATATCAGACAATGCCTTCCAAAGTATAACGGGGTTTTGTGATCGCACGAAATTCCCCGTGTATGATATGGTAAAAGTTTTATCGGGTTGCACAACGTTACCTTCAAAATCATCCTCATCATAACCATTTGTCAGCAAATCGACCGGTGTTTTGGTTTGAGCGGCAAGCGCCTCCTGCATGGATGGACTGACCACTAAAATCCGATCAGCTTCATCTAATACTGTTTTTTCCAGACGACGATGCTTCTTCTCCGCCCGCCTGGTGAGCATCAAATCCTCATGATAATCAATCTCTGTCCATGGATCCCGGAAGTCGGCCAGCCAGGGGATGTTCAGCCGGCGTTTGAGTCCGAGACCGATCAGGTGCATGGAATGAGGCGGCCCTGTCGTGGCAATAGCGTCCACCGGATTTTCTCTGAGATAGCGCGTCAGAAAACGAATAGACGGTTTTATCCAGAGAAACCGGGCGTCGGG
>CAZNHE010000049.1:3151-19621 GCA_964572735.1 uncultured Chitinophagales bacterium
TCCAGAGGAATGGGATGATTCAGCGTGATATAACGGACATTCAGCATATCCATCACCCCGGTATTGATTCCTTTGGGTCCGTCGAACATGGCATGATTGATCAGATCCTGATAAATAGAAAGCTTGGCAGCGGTATATCCACCCAGGGAAGGATAAAAATAAGCTGGAACGGCGTTATTAAACGGGTTGGCATTCATCGGCAATACGCGCCATGACCAGGTGGAATCGACCTTCGTATGTTGCTGAAGATATTTATCGACGGGTTTGGCAAGCCGTTCGACCGCCTCTTGACGATCGAATGTATTGGGTAACAGGCTGCTTTTCTCGAAATAGCGATTTCCTATGGTCAGCAAATCAATAGTCGTAAGCAATACCAGGGCGAGGGCCGCCAGAGATACGGAAATCCGATTGGTAAAGGCCAGGATGATCAGAGCAGAGCCGATAAGTACAAATATCAGTAACCGGGTACTGGAATCCACAGCCATCGATTTTCTTTTTGGGATAATCCGCTGTTGAAGATAACGGTTGGCCGCCTGTTGAACCTGTGGGTTATTGGGTGAAAGATGATTTTGCTGGGCAACCTGTTGTGCAATGGCTTCTTGTTCACCCGGTTTTTGATAGGAGAGAGAAGAGCCGCTGACTGTTAATAAAACAAGAGCAAGTGCCACGACGATTCCCAGAGGAGCCGCCAATTCCCTGGTAGTACCGTATTTCCTTGAAGTCACCCGTTCAATCAGCCAATCCAGACCAAAGGCGGCAACAATGGAAAAACTGAAAACCGTGACCATAAGCCACATCTCCGGGGCACGGAATTTATTAAAGTAGGGCACGTAGTCGAACATGAAGCGGTTCAGCCACATCAGATGCCGGCCCAGTGCGAACAAAATGGCAAGAATACCTATTCCAAAGAAAAGCCATTTTAGCCGGTGTTCCGATTTCGCCAATCCAAGTATCAGTAATAATAATCCGATCGCGCCAAGGTAATGAGGACCGCTGGTGAAAGGTTTATCTCCCCAATAAGTACCTGTGGTTGATGATCCGCCTAAAAGCCCTGGAACAGCCAGAGTGAATAATTCGCCCCAGCCCTGCGACCATTTCATGGCATAACTAAGTGCCAATCCTGATGTTTTTTCGAGCGTTGAACCGCCGCGAATAGTATAATGAGCAAATTCGGAGACGCTCCAATAAGGCTCGAGATTTGCCAGAAAGGCAATGATCCCGGCCGCTATTAGAAGGCCGGTAATTTTTCCCATTTCCGGAAGTGTGCGATTCTTATACGAATGATAGAGATCATAAACCCACCAGATTCCAAGAAACCACATGAAATAATAGGTAACCTGTAAATGCATTGCTCTGAATTCAAATGTGAGAGTCAGAGCAAAAACGAAAAAGGCGAGCCATCGATTGGTTTTTGTTCGTGTCAGGATCCAATAACCAATCATTATCCAGGGAATATAACACCAGGCATAAAACTGGGTATTATGTCCGGCGCCAATAATGACCGGTATGTAAGTCGTGAACCCGATTAGCACGGCGCCAAGAGTTGCTGAGAATGGCCTCAACCGTTGCAGGATCAGGAAGAAATATACACCCGGCAATAATATCCAGAAATATTCCGCAGGAAAAATACCTCTGAGCAAGCCCAAAAAGAAGGTATCGGCATTAGGTACCACTTTCTCAAAATTGATCAAATAATCGGGCATACCCGAAAACATGTTGGTTGACCATAACGGTTCCCTATGATACTCCTGCCGTGCCTGGATTGAAGATTGTGCCGCAGCACGCCATTGAATGACGTCGCTGCCAACCATTGTTTTATCCCCGATCACCGTCTGATGAAACAGGATAACCGGCAGGATAAACAAGAAGACCAGGCAGATGACGTGCCGTGTCTTACGCGGAATTTTATCCCAAAAGAAGGTCTTGGGAGCAGGTATTTTATGCGCTCTGGCCATTGCGACTCATTCTATAACTTTGGGGACCCTGAAATAGTCGGTATCGGCATCCGGAGCATTGCGCAGAGCATCTTCATGATCCAGCGGCTTCTCCGCCCTGTCTTCCCGGAAATCCGATTGCAGTTCGGTAATATGGTCCAGCGGTTTAACCCCGGAAGTATCAACCTCATCCAACTGGTTGACGTATTCCAGAATACGGCTGAGCTCTCCGGCTAGTTTTTCCTGTTCTTCACCGTTGAAGGCAAGCCGTGCCAGATTGGCAATGTATGCTACCTCTTCTTTGGAGACGGACATAACGTTATATTGATTGAAATGTTCAGAATGCTTTGGCATGAATTTAACAAAGATTTGATTAATCCCTAAAGATGTGGAAACTCCGGGGAGCAATTCCCGGCGCGAAAAGGTTTGACGATTAGATGCTCTGTTCGTATCGTATACCACTTTCATAATGGGAATACTCGCATGTTGCATGGTACGTCGAACGGTTACTGTCAAAAATTCCTCCGGCATCCACGCCCGGCCGGCTTCCAAACTGGTTAAACTGGCCTCAAAATTTCAATCCGATTTTTTTATGTATCTGTATGGGTATAGAATTAACGGGAAAAGTATCCTGGGGGTGATGACCCTGGCTGCCGAGCAGGGGGCGGAACTCGAGCTGGAAACGTCGGGGCCGGATGAGGAAGAAGCTATGGATGCTATTGAAAAACTGATAAATCAGGGCTTTGATGAAGTATAGCAGGGATACCCTTTGAGCTTTATGGGACTAACGGAATCTGATATACGAGAATCAACCTTTGAGGGACTGGCGGCTTCTCCCGGTGTTGCCATAGGATCGGCTGTGGTTATTTCTCATCGGGGAGTCCGGGCCAGGGCGGAACAGATCCGGGCCGACCAGGTGAATGAAGAGCTTTCGACTCTGAATGCCGTACGTGAAGGTACTATACGTGACCTGAAGTCTTACGAACATTCTGATTCAGGGAGAAATTATGGAGATGCTGCCGAGATATTGGAGGCCCAGATCGAGATCGTCAAAGATCCGGAGCTTTATCATTCGGCCTGCAGATCTATTGAAGAGGATCATCACAAAGCCGATTATGCAGTAAGTCTTGCCTTCGAGCAATACCTCCACATGATCGAGAAATCGGGTAATCAACGGATGATCGAGCGCCTGGTGGATATCCGGGCGCTCAGAGATCGTTTGATCCGGCGAATCCAGCGGCGGCGGCCGGATTTGCAACTGACGGGAAACGCACTGGTGGTAAGCGGGGAGATCAGCGCAGCCGAAGTCATCGAGTATGCACGCAGTGGTGTAAAGGCCATTGTTTCGGATAAAGGCGGGTTGACCTCTCATGCCGTCATCATCGCAAATTCACTTGGGGTGCCGGCTGTTGTCGGTACACGAAATGCCGCGCGCATAATAACGACCGGCGATCCCCTGATCGTCGACGGTAAGCGGGGCAGAGTGATCCTCCATCCCGGAGACGAAACGCTCGAGCGGTACAAGCGGCTTCTCAGCCGGATCCATCGTGAGGAGGAAGAGATAGCCCGCGTCATTGAAGTGCCCACGCAGACATCGTCCGGTGAACCTTTCCGGCTGCGTGCCAACATAGAATTCGCTGAAGAACTGGGTAACCTGATCCGCTACCGCGCACAGGGAATCGGGTTGCTTCGAACGGAAACCTCCCTGCTCTCCCCCTCCGGTATTTCCGGAGAGGGGCCGCCCGCCCGGCCGCAGGCCGGTATGAGAGAAACACAGCAACAATTATATCAGAAAAGCCTTGATGCTACAGGAGAGGAAACCGTGACCATCCGCCTGTTCGATATCGGCGGGGATAAATTTCTTGAAGGAGATTCCGGGAATGAGATGAATCCTTTTTTGGGATGGCGGGGGATCCGGCTGCTGCTCGACAACCGGAGATTGCTCGATACCCAGCTGGAAGCCATCCTGGAAATGGCAGGCCGCGCACCCGGACGTGTTCGTATTCTCGTTCCCATGGTCAGCACGATTGAGGAAATCCAAAAAATCCGTCAGGCCGTAACCATCATCCAGAATAAACTGGCGGATGAACAAAAACCGGTCGATCCGAATGTAATGATCGGCATCATGCTGGAGGTGCCCAGTATGGTGCTGCTGGCCGACCGAATCGCCGAATATGTCGATTTCTTCAGTATCGGAACCAATGACCTCACTCAATATACCCTGGCCGTAGACCGGGGTAATACGAGGATTTCTCATCTTTATCAGCAAATGCATCCCGCCTTATGGACGCTGGTTCACATAGCCGCGCAGGCCGCTCATAAATATGACAAGGATATAACCGTTTGCGGGGAACTGGCCGGTAAACCGTTCGCAGCTTCCTGCCTGGTTGGTATGGGAATCATGGATCTGAGTATGGCCCCGGCTGCAATTCCTGCGGTGAAAAAAGTGTTGGTACATCAGAGCCTCTCGTCCATGCAGGAACTCGCCGGACGTGTTCTGGAGGCGGTAACGGTTGCCGATATTCATGAAATCATGAAAAACTGGGAAGCCGCAATGAAAGATCAACTTAATAGTAAGCTACAGTAAGATAAGGAGCAAAAATGACCCCACTGACGAAGCAAAAGATCGCTGATGTCGATTCAAAAAATATGTTCGGATTGATCAGTGATTTTCCCGACCACTGGCAGAAGGCCGCACAACTGACCGAAGACCTTAACCTGTCTGTCGATGCATCCAGAATATCCAACATTCTGATCGCCGGCATGGGAGGTTCGGCGATTGGCGGCGACTTAATCAGTGCCTATGCTGAAGATACTCTGTCTGTTCCGGTGGCGGTCAATCGTCATTATAAGCTGCCTTCCTGGGTCAACGAACATACGCTGTTTATTGCCAGCAGCTATTCCGGAAACACCGAAGAAACACTTGCCACCACATATGAGGCCCTGGATCGGGGCGCCCAGGCTGTTGCGATTACTTCAAACGGGGCCCTGCTTAAGCTGGTGCAGGACCGGGATCTCGATTATGTGAAGATACCGGGCGGAATGCCCCCCCGGGCGGCTCTGGCGTATAGTTTTGTTCCCCAATACCAGATCTTCCGGGCGCTTGGCTTCATCGACGACAACGACAGCCATCTGCGCGAAACGCACCAAATGCTTGAGGAACAATGTCAGAGCTATGCTAATGTGGATGAAAATGAAGCACTCTCCCTGGCAGAGGCTATTCAGGGAACCCTGCCCCTGATTTATTCGGATGGCAAGTTTATGGCTCCAATCAACCGGCGCTGGAACACCCAGTTCGAGGAAAATGCAAAAACCTTGTGCTATGGCAATGTCCTTCCGGAAATGAACCATAATGAAATTGTCGGATGGGAAAATATCGCTCATCTGGCAGGACGAATCAGTGTGATCTTTCTGCATGATCAGGAAGATGACGAGCGTATTGAAAAACGCATGGAAATCACCAGGGAACTGGTGGAGGATCGCGCGGATTCGGTGCACACGTTCCACACCCGGGGAAGGAGCAGGCTCACCCGCATGTTTTCACTGATTCAACTGGGCGACTGGACCAGCCTGTACCTTGCCCTGATTACCGATACCGATCCTACCCCTATCGCACGGATAGACTTACTGAAGCGAAAACTGGCGGAAGCCTGACCGGCTTTGCCATCAGGGAGAGCCGGGAAAAACCTGAACCCGGTTCCCCTGCCGGAACGATTTAAAATGATAACAGGTTTTACCAAAAAAGCAATGCCGGTCTTAATAAGAAATATATAAGTGATTATTACTATAATATTATTATGGATAACAAATAATTTTCATTATAAATAGTTACGGCTTAGATAAAATTCCATCAATCCCAAACAGACTTTTTGCCATGATCAGTAAAATTTTTACTCCTAAACGAACAACCTGCAAAGTGACGTTTAATGTCCCCGGCGAATGGGCTCAAAATGAAGCCGTTGTGGTGGGAGATTTCAATAACTGGGACCCCAAGGCCAATAGACTGGAGAGGAAAAACGGAATATGGCAAACCACGGTTCGTTTCCGGCCAAACAGCGAGATCCGGTTTCGTTATTTCCTGGATGGCCGGCACTGGGCTAATGACGAGAAAGCGGATGCATATGTAGCAAATGGTTTCGGCAGTGAGGATTCGCTGATAAAGATCGGAAGCTAAAGGGCTCTTTTTTTAATTCACCGAATTGTGTAAGATAAAGGTCTCAGCAGGAGGCCTTTTTATTATGAAGAATGGTCTGATCAATAAAGCGGATAAGGAAGAACTGTTCCGGATTGCCTCTTTCCGGGCACTGTGGATATGTGAATGGCTTGGCCGTGACTTTCGCTACTTTGAACAGATCGACTCCACAAATTCCTATGCCAAACGGCTGCGCAGCCATGAGGTAACCCACGGAATGGTATGTCTGGCAGAATACCAGAGCGGCGGCAGAGGACAGCTTAATCGTCCGTGGGTTTCGGAAGCAGGGAAAAACCTGATATTCACCATGGTACTGCGTCCCCGCGGCAGTTTGCGCCTGTTTTCCCTGTCGCTGGTTACGGCTCTTGCCATTGCCGAGGTTCTCGAATCAAAGATCGACCATCCTATTCATATAAAATGGCCCAACGATTTATATATCGGCGATCAGAAGCTCGGAGGGATACTCACCGAAACTATTTTTAACGGCAATGAACTGGATCGGCTGATCATCGGCGTGGGGGTGAACATCAACCAGAAATCGTTTCCGGTGGCGGCGGGGAGCAACCCGACGTCGCTGGCTCTGGCGATGGGGAACACGTTTAATCGTGAAGCATTGCTTGCCCGGATATTATATCATGTGGAAGAAAATTATGCCGCCTGGGAAGCCAATGACTTCGAGGTCATCAAAAATGTGAACCGGCGGATTATCGGCTACGGAAAACGGGTGAGGCTTACCATCGATGGAAAAATCACAAACGACCCGTATAAACTTTTGGGAATGGATGAAAATGGACATTTGGTCGTGCTGGATGAAGATATGGATGTGATTACTTTTACCTGGCAGCAGGTTCGGGTGGTCGATGGTGCGTGACATCGTGCACCAGATCCTGGAAAAGCATTCCATACCGCAGGAGGGGCGTCTGGTGGTCGGCGTCAGCGGGGGTGTAGATTCAATGGTATTGCTGCACGTGCTGCAGGAGCTGAACCGGCCGATGGTCGTCGCACATGTGAATTATCATAAAAGGGGGGATGAATCGGATGCCGACGAGGCGCTCGTACGCCGAACCGCAGAATCCATGCAGCTCCCGTGCCACGTACTTTCTGTTCATTATCGCCGGCAGGAAGGGAATTTCCAGGACTGGGCCCGCCGGATACGGTATCGTTTTTTTGATGACCTCAGGCAAAAGCACGACGCGGTCGCGGTGGTTACGGCCCATCAGCGGGGAGATCAGGTTGAGACCATCCTGATGAAAGTATTGCGCGGAGCCGGTCCGCTGGCCTGGGAGGGAATGAAAGAATGGGACGGTGTTCTTCTCCGGCCCCTGTTACAGGCAACACGTTCGGAAATTGAGCAATATGCTCATGATCATAAAGTCCCGTTTCGGGAGGATCGGTCCAATTTCAGGTCGGATTTTGCGCGCAATTTCCTCCGAAACGAATGGACTCCGCTGCTGGACAGGCAGTTCCCGGGCTGGCAACAGAACATTCTGAGGCTGAGGGATTGGAGTACCCAGATTGAAGGAGCATTGGCGGAGATAGAGAAACAATTAAAAGTTACCGACGACTCGTGGGATTTTGACGGCTTTTGTGAATTGCCCCCGGAATTGCAGCGGCTGATGATCCGGTTCTGGCTGAAAAAATTCGCCCCGGATGAGAACCCCGCTTACGGTGGACTGAGGCAGACCGGCGAAATCCATCATTTGCAAAGCGGGCAATTCCTCAGCATCAGTCCGGCAATCCGGCTCTGGAGAGATCGTGACCGGCTGTTCTTCAGAAAAGAAGATCAACCGGCACAGATAATCGGACAACATATAGAAAAGGAGCAGCTTCTTGAAGGAAATGTCATAGCCGGTTTTGCAGAATTCTCGTTGTCAGATGAGTATCCGCGTAATTATAGCGAAAAATTATATTGTCGGCTGAAGGATGATGACTGGCCGCTGATCGTCCGGAGCTGGAAACCGGGAGATCGTTTTCAGCCGCTTGGCATGAAAGGCCGTCAGCTGGTCTCTGATTTTCTGACGAACCGCAAAGTTCCGTCATACCGGAGAAAAGAGGTTCTCGTGGCCGTTTCCTCTGATCAGACGATTTGCGCCGTCATCTTTCCGCCGGTTTCAGGTCTGGAACCGGGAGGAATTGCAGAAAAAGTGCGCTGTCCGGAACAACCGGCTGAAGTTTTGAACATCAGGCGAACGCAGGAGTAGCAGATGTCACTTTACACACCCGGGACAGTAGCCTGCAATGGCGAAATTTTCCGCACGATGATCACCAGGGAAAGGTTACAGAACCGCATTACAGAGCTGGGAGAGAATTTAAGTCGGGATTTTGAGGATAAAAAGCCCGTTTTCATTGGTGTGCTCAATGGAGCCTTCATCTTTCTGGCCGACCTGATACGCCAGGTGACCATTCCGTGCGAGATCGGCTTTATCCAACTCGGCAGCTACGGTGATGCCAAAATATCAACGGGAATCATCAAGGAAAAGAAGGCAATCGATATCGACATCAAAGGGCGCCATGTGATTTTGGTTGATGATATCGTAGATACCGGGCTCTCCATCAGCTATCTGAAGAAACAGATGGAGGAATATCGGCCGGCTTCGGTGTCGATCGTCTCGTTGCTTCACAAAACCGGAGCAATGCGTCATCCCGTGACCGTTGATTATGCAGGATTCATCATTCCGGATCAATTCGTGCTCGGCTATGGATTGGATTTCGCACAGGAAGGCCGGAACCTGGCTCAGATATATGTTTTGGATGAAAATTCTGCGTGACAGGATTGACCGGCACTGCAAACTCCTGTATTTTAAAAACCCTTTGGAGAGGTGGCTGAGCGGTCGAAAGCGGCACCCTGCTAAGGTGTTGAGCCGGTTACCCGGCTCCGAGGGTTCGAATCCCTCCCTCTCCGCCTTCGGTCGCCGAAGCGACCTTCGGCGGACAAAGTCCGCCCAGGCGCGAAGGCGACCCCGGTGGCACAAGTACCGGCCCAGGCGCGAAGGCCCGCCTTCGCTGAAGCTTCGGCGGGCGAAGCCTGCTTTTTCTGGCATTCATCATGGAGAGGTCTTTATGTGGTATTATGTCTACATTCTTGAGTTGAATAATAAAAAGCACTACGTCGGTTGCACTGCCGATATAAGGGAGCGATTTACCCGGCATTCTAAAGGGTATGTACCGGCCACTAAACCTTGGCTTCCTGTTAAATTATTGTGGTGTTGTTCGTTTTCTGACAGATATAAGGCGTATGAATTCGAGCGTTATTTAAAATCGGGGTCGGGCAGGGCTTTTACATCGAAGCATCTGTTGTGATGCCAGGCGTGGTTCGTCGTGTGAGTTTCCTTCCCGGCATATCGGGGTAAATCGCGATTGAATTTATTCTTTTCCACGTTTCACGCTTCAGGATTGAACCTTTTGTCTACTGTTAAGACATATTCTTTTGGAGAAAAACCTACGACGTTTCTAAAAGCTCCATATTGGATATGGGAGATTCACCTGTCGATTCTGAATCGTGGAAACCGAATAAAATGTCCGAATGGATCGCCCGGCGTGGGTACGATTTTACCCGCCTGTTCTGTCACTTAGCAAAAGCCGAAACAAAATACCTGAAGGAAACGAATTCCATATAATAACACTCTTCTTTCAGGCACATCCCGACGTAACCGGGGAGGACTTATACATGATGGGCAAAACGGTAACCCCGGAAGGCATTTCGGGGCCTTAGTACACGTGCTCTTTCATCCGTCCCGAGTCTATTCACAGGGGCTGCTTATACCGCTCAATTTTTCTCACGAATGCGATAGGCACAACGCAGGGCACCGGCCTGGATGTGCTCCACGCGTTCAACCGAAATATCCTCTCCCAGCACATGACGAAAAGTTTGTAATTCGGCCCGGCAAAATCCCTGACAGACTGAAGCTGCAAAACAGATCGGGCAGTGGTTTTCGAAAAAGAGGTATCCTTGTTCATCTTTTCTCCATTCCGCCATATATCCCTCATTGCTCCGCATTATGGCCAGACAGCGGATGCGCTCCTCCAGGCCGGCATTGCGGTCGATCGTTAGCTCATACTGGCCGCCCTGTTCCCTCTGATGAGCGGAAATAAGCTTGTCAAGTGCTTCTTCCCCTAATTCCTTACGGATCTGGACAATAAGCTGAACGGTTAGCTTCGAATGGGCATCCGGGAATTGCGCATGGCCCTGCCTGGTGAGCTTCCAGATTTTGGCGGGTCTGCCGACCCCGTTGTTCTCAGATGTGGCTTTTGTCAACCCACGTTTTTCCATCCGGATTAATTGCTGCCGGGCGGCCTCGGAGGTCATTCCCAGGGCTTTTCCGATACGGGCTGTCGATTGCGGCCCATTCATTTTGAGATATTGCAGAAATCTTTCCGCGCAACGATTTTCCATAGCAAATATTCCAAGTATTCACTTGTTTTACTATCTCAATACTACTATTTTTCTGTCCAAATAGAAAGTACACGGATCAATCCTTTAAAAAAAGCAGAAGTGAGAAGGCCCGCCTGTGAAGGCTGGAACGATATTCGGAATGTATGCGCTACTAAAAAGGCTGCCATGGGTTTTCCTGCTCATGTTTTTCCCGGGATGTTCTGAGGAAGCGCGGATTTCGCAAGAAACATAATTTCACTAGATCTATCACTTAAAGATAACTCATCATGTCCTATACATTACCTGATTTACCATATGCATACGACGCCCTGGAGCCGTATATCGACGAACGGACGATGCGAATTCATCATACAAAGCATCATCAGGGATATACCAACAAGCTGAATGCTGCTTTGGAAGGAAATAAACTGGCTGATCTTCCGGTGGAGAATGTGCTGCAACGCATTGATGATGTCCCGGCGGACAAGCGCCAGGCGGTTATTAATAATGGCGGCGGCTATGCCAACCACAATCTGTTCTGGACGATTTTGTCTCCGAATGGCGGTGGGGAGCCATCAGGCAAGGTAAAGGATGCGATCAATACGAAGTTCGGAAGTTTTGAGGATTTCAAAAAAGCATTCTCTAATGCGGCGGCTACGCGTTTCGGCTCCGGATGGGCCTGGCTGGGTGTGAAGAACGACGGCAGTCTCGACGTTTTCTCCACTGCCAATCAGGATAGCCCTTACATGAACGGTATTGTTCCGATCCTGGGAATCGACGTATGGGAACATGCCTATTATCTGAATTATCAGAACAAAAGGCCTGAATATATCGAAGCGTTCTGGAACATTGTCAACTGGGACAAGGTGGAAGATAATTTCGAAAAAGCGGGTAAGTGATCTGTTGTCCGTTTGGGATACTCCGTGGGCAGAACCTGCTCCCGCGGGGTATCTTTTCGCGCGACCGGAGTTTTCTCCCGATATCTGTGAGGGGGAACATGACCCTTTTTTCATATGTTAGACGACCAGGTAACCTAAATATTCACTAAAATAATGGAATAATCATGCCAATCAGAACATCCAGCGCCCAGTGGAACGGGGACCTCAAAAGCGGTAAGGGAAGTATAAAAATCGGGCAGAGTGGTAAGGAAACCGCCTTTTCGTTTGCCTCCCGTTTTGAAAACGGAGAAGGCACCAATCCTGAAGAATTGATCGCCGCTGCTCATGCCGGCTGCTATGCCATGGCATTTTCGAATGCACTCTCGCAAGCCGGCTATTCGGTGAATCATGTGGACGCCACTGCCAATGTGCATCTCGAAAAAACCGATGGTGGATTTGCTATTCCCTCTATCGATCTGAAAGTTGAAGGAAAAGTAAGTGACATCAATAATGATAAATTCCAGGAAATTGCGGAGGATGCCAAGAACAATTGTCCGGTTTCCAAAGTACTGACCGGGGCAAAGATCACTTTGAGTGCCAAATTGTTATGATTTTATCCCGATAAAATCGTTTTTTTACGAAAGGCCTGCCGGAATCCGACGACAGGCTTTTTTTATTTGGAGGATCGGCAGGTTTCCCTTTTATCTCAGGTGTACCTTCATCCTGTTTTAAAGAACGGAACATATGAGTATATTGAGTCCGTCGTGTTTGTCACGTAAAAGGAGGTTTTAGATATTTTATTTCAAAGTTTTTCTGATGAAAAAAGCGGTCTGTCTTTCATATTGTAGTATTATCATCTTTTTATTATTGGGGGGTTGTTCCACAAAACCGGACAACAACAGGTTGCAGATCACCAACGTGAGCCGTCCTTCCACGGCGTCGCGAAATGATTTTTATGTGAGTAATAAAGCTCCTTTACAGCCTTCCTCTTTTATCAAACTGCCCATCGGCAGCATCCGGCCGGGGGGATGGGTGTTAAAATGCCTCGAGCTGGAAAAGAATGGTATGACCGGCCATCTCAGTCAGATCAGTCCCTGGCTGGAAAAAAAGGACAATGCGTGGCTGAGTCCGGTTGGCAAGGGCATCCATGGCTGGGAAGAAGTGCCCTACTGGCTGAAGGGTTATGCCGATATGGGATATATCCTGCAGGATTCCGTTATCATTAAAAAAGCCGAAGTATGGATTGATGCCGTACTGAACAGCCAGCGCCCCAACGGATATTTCGGTCCGCTTACCATACACAGAAATAAACCGTCCTTGTGGCCCAATATGATCATGCTGTGGTGTCTGCAATCGTATTATGACTATACGCATGATAAACGGGTGCTGCCCTTTATGACCAACTATTTTCGCTGGGAGTTGCAGGAACCGGACAGCCTGTTTCTGCAAAATTATTGGGGAAACAGCAGAGCCGGCGATAATTTGTACAGCGTTTACTGGCTTTATAATCGCACCGGCGAGAAATGGCTGTTGAAGCTGGCGGACAAAATTCATACAAATATGGCCGATTGGGAGCAGCCCAATACCCTTCCCAACTGGCACAACGTAAACATCGCCCAGTGTTTCAGAGCGCCGGCAACCTATTATTTACAAACCGGCGATTCTTCCGATTTGAAAGCCACCTATCGTGATTTTCACTTAATCCGGGCTCTTTACGGACAGGTGCCCGGCGGCATGTATGGTGCCGATGAGAATGCGCGTCCCGGCCATACCGATCCGCATCAGGCGGTGGAAACCTGTGGCATGGTGGAGCAAATGAATTCCGACGAAATGTTGCTGCGTTTTACCGGCGATCCGCTCTGGGCGGATAATTGTGAAAACGTAACCTTTAACACGTATCCTGCGGCGATGACCCCTGATTTCCGGGCGCTGCGCTATCTCACGGCACCAAATATGGTGGTGAGCGATTCAAAAAGCCACAGCCCGGGCATCGATAATGCAGGACCTTTTTTCACCATGAACCCGCTGAGCAATCGTTGTTGCCAGCATAACCATTCACAAGGCTGGCCTTATTACGCCGAAAACCTCTGGATGGCGACTCCTGATGACGGACTTGCCGCTGTTCTGTATTCCGCCGGAAAGGTAACGGCACAAGCTGGAAACGGAACCAAAGTGACACTGCATGAGGAAACTCATTATCCCTTTTCCGATACGGTTCGTTTCACCGTTCATACGCCGAAACGTGTTCGTTTCCCGCTTTATCTGCGCATCCCCGGCTGGTGTACCGGCGCTTCAGTTTTCGTCAATGGCAAGAAACAGGAGCTTTCATTACGGCCGGATTCTTATGCACGCATCGAGAATACATGGGAAAATGGGGATGAAATAACGCTGCATCTGCCGATGAAAATAAGGCTTACCAGATGGACCGAAAATAAGAACAGCGTGAGCGTGAATTATGGTCCTATTACGTTCTCCATAAAAATAAAAGAACGTTTTGTAAAGACGAATCCTGAGAAAACGGCCATACGAGACGCCCGATGGAGGCCGGATGTAGATACTACCGCCTGGCCTGCTTATGATATCTACCCGGCAAGCGCGTGGAACTATGGGTTGGTATTGAAGAATGACGATCCTTCCGGGAACTTCAGAATCATCCGCAGGTCCTGGCCGAAAAATGATTTCCCGTTTACTCCCGATGCTGCTCCTATTGAGTTGATTGCCACGGCCAAACGAATTCCGTCATGGAAGATAGATCAGTATGGGTTATGCGGCGTGTTGCCTCAGAGTCCGGTACAAGTGAACACGCCGATAGAAAAGATAGCGCTCATTCCCATGGGTGCCACACGTTTACGGATATCATCCATTCCGGTGGTTGAATAGAAGAACCGTAGGGCGGACAGCTTGTCCGCCGGCACGGGCGCCTGGAACAAACATATAGCGATTCCACTCATCCGGCTGGATAACATACTCTTCGCCATACTATCCATTCTCTCAACTCTTGATTTTCTGATTTACTTATCTATCTTGGAATAGACCTTATTTACCTGAAATCAAAAGAGGATATGAGAGCTTCCCATAGATATCTGTTGCTTTTGATGGCTTCCATGATCATTCTCACAGAGGCCGTCTGTTTTCCGATACGTACCGAAGCCCAAAGTCTGGTCCAGTCGTGGAGCAACGAACCGCAGGTGGCATTTGAGTGGTACCATCCTACATTTCAGAATTCAGACTTTGTCGCCCTGACAAGCGTCAGTTACCTCAGCCTTAGTGTACCCGTTGGTCCGAAAGTACAGATTAATGCGGATTTGCCCCTTATTTATTATGATCTTAAAGTATACAGGAATAACAGCACATTCAGAGCAGGGAATCCGTATTTGGGGGTAGAATACAATCCTTCCAATTCTCCGTTGCTTTTCGATGCCGGCTTGAGGCTGCTTTTGGACAATCAGTACGATTTTCTCAACTATTACCTGGTCGAGAATACCGATTATTATCGTTTCGCTTCCGCCGGCAATGGTTTTTGGTACTTTAATATAGGCATGCGCTATCTGAAGCATCTGCCGTCGGGGCTCTCATTTCAGTTTCGTTACGGTACGTTCGTGATGATTCGCGCCAATAAAGACGTAGAGGATCAATTATTCATGAATTATGGAGGGCATTTGCGCTACCGGCAGAACCATTTCCTTGTTGGAGCGGGAATAAAGGGAGTAGCCGACCTGACAGAAGATTTTTGGAATGGCCATAACCTCTCACACCAGTTCTATTTTGAGATCGGCTCGCCGCAAAAAAACTGGACCCCGTCACTATCGTTGACATTTCCTTTTGACGATGCCGTTTCAGGTGAAGGATTGAATTTTATTTTGGGATTAAGGGTAAATGTCCGCCTGCCCGCGGAATAGCGTTGCAACCTTGTATTATATCAATCGTATGCTTATTTAGTTCAACTGGTTATTACACTTTACTTAAATAGTATGAGTATCATTATATTTTTGATTATCGGTTTGCTGGCAGGCTGGATTGCCGGGAAGGTTATGAAGGGCAAAGGCTTCGGGATTATCGGGAATCTCATTGTCGGGATCATCGGAGCCCTGATCGGCGGATTTATTTTCAGCATCGTTGGGTTGCATGCGGTCAGCTTCGTCGGCCGGCTGATTACATCCATTGTGGGAGCGATTATTCTTTTATACGTGTTGCAATTGATCAGGCGATAACAACAAACCCTAAATAACCAATCATATATGGGCTGCATTTTTCTTGTTCTCGGATTGATAACTCCGCGCGTCGCCATTGTTTTATTATGGCTGTTTTCCAACTGGTTTACGGGGGTATACCACACTATTCTGATTCCCATTCTCGGTTTCATCTTCCTGCCGTACACCCTGCTATGGTACTCTGTAGTCATTAACTTTTTCGACGGGGTATGGGGGTTCTGGCAGGTTATCATCATGGTACTGGCGATTCTTTTCGATCTGAGTTCCTGGGGCGGCTCGGCACGACGGCGACATGCCTGACGGGGGGCCTTTTGATGGAAAGGTGATTCCCGAAGGTCTTGGGGAATCAGGTTAATAGAATATCCTGCAATGAACTGGAAAAGAGATTCTCACCTTTACTTAATTCGTACGGTGATCCCTGAGCACTTATGGTTCCATCCTCAATGATATATATCCTGTCGGCAAATCTCGAACTTTGTATCCGGTGAGTTACCAGGATGATGCCCATTTCTTCTTTTAGCCGGTTCAACAATCGAAAAATATCATTCTTAATTTTCCGGTCCATGGCTCCGGTCATTTCATCAAGCAAAAGCAATTGCGGCCTCTGATACAAGGCTCTGGCTAACGCCACCAACTGCCGCTGCCCGCCTGAAATATTAATCCCATGTCGTCGCCCTCCCTTGATCCGTCAGGCCATCTCCTATTTGATGTCCCCTTTGCTTTCAGGATATTCCAAGCCTCGTAGCTGGTAGTCAATCACTTCTAACTATTGATTTATGTGATATCTATATTTACAATATCAAGCATTAACTGGAACGTTCATTAATCTTTTGGTGGGTAACATGAAAGAACTGACGTTAGAAAGGATGGAGCAGATCGAAGG
>CAZNHE010000050.1:0-13618 GCA_964572735.1 uncultured Chitinophagales bacterium
GTCGACCATTACTCCGATGGCAATGGCAATGCCGCTCAGCGACATAATGTTGGCGTTGATTCCCTGAAAATACATCGCCAGAAAGGCAATAAGAATGCCAATCGGCAAACTCAGAACGGCCACAAGTGCACTGCGGAAATGGAGCAGAAAGATGATGATAATCATGGCAACAATGATGCATTCTTCTATGAGCTTGTGCTGTAGAAATTGGATAGCCCGTTTGATGAGTCCTGAACGATCGTAGGCAGTATGAATCGTCACGCCATCGGGCAGACCGGCTTTCAATTGCGCCAGTTTTACTTTTACGGCCTGGATGGTTTTCAATGCGTTTTCACCACTGCGCATGATGACGATTCCGCCAACGGTTTCGCCTTTACCATTCCATTCGACTACTCCCCGCCTTAGCTCGGGTCCTAACTGAACATGCGCGATGTTCTTGACAAGGACCGGAGTTCCATTATCACCGACAGCAACCGGGATATTCTCTATATCTTCAATATTTTGGATATAGCCGAGTCCACGAACCATAAATTCCGTCTCACCCATGTCCACCAAACCTCCGCCCACATCGTTGTTGCTCCTCTCGATAGCCCTCTTCACCTTTGAAAGCGGGATATTATAGGCCGCCAGTTTGTTCGGATCGACGACTACCTGATACTGTTTTACAAATCCGCCGATGCTTGCCACATCAGCGACGCCGGGAACGCTCAGTAGTTCGTATCGCAGGTACCAGTCCTGGAAGGAGCGGAGTTGTTGCAGGCCATACCTGTTGCCTCCGTCAAGGGTATATTCGTAAATCCAGCCCAATCCCGTGGCATCCGGACCCAGTGTCGGTTTTACATTTTGTGGGAGGCTTCCGCTTACGGTATTGAGATACCCGAGCACCCTGCTGCGAGCCCAGTAAGGATCCGTGCCATCGTCAAAAATGATATAAACCAGCGAATAGCCAAAAAATGAATAGCCGCGTACCACTTTGGCTTTGGGTACCGACAACATAGCAGCCGATATCGGGTAGGTTACCTGATCCTCTACCACCTGCGGAGACTGTCCTTCAAATTTAGTATAGACAATTACCTGAGTAGGGCTCAAATCAGGAATGGCATCGAGGGGAATGTTGCGCAGAGCGTAGATACCACCCAGGATCACTAAAACGGCAAACACAATGATCAAAAAACGATTGTTTACCGATGCTTCAATGATTTTCTTTAACATAATTTTGAACTATTGGAGACGCGTTGTGCGGTTACGATCCGTGTCATTCATGTCGGCCGATGCTATCCATATTCATCTGCATATTTTTCATATCATGCATCTGCATTCCTTTCCCGGGATGAGAAGTTTCGGAGGGCATTTTCATCTCGTTGGTCTTATTTTTCATCTTCATACTATCCATCGAAGCACCTCTCATTAGATGATTCTCCATGGAATCTTCATTCATCTGCATCTTTCTCATGCCTTCGCCCCCGTTTTTATGCAGCATCTTCTGAATTGCTTCCTGAAGGTTGCTCTCGCTGTCAAACAAAAACTGCGCCGATGTCACGATCTGATCACCCGGTTTTACTCCGGAAAGCACCTGTACCTTATCATTATCCGGACCACCGGTCATTCCCAGCATTACCTCCTGAGGCCGGAACATGCCGTCCCCAAGAGCCTGTACAACAAGGTCGCGCTTGCCCGTATGAATGACTGCCTCAACGGGAATGACTGTGGCATCGGATATCTTCCTGCCATGCAGCCGAACCTTGGCGTACATTCCCGGTTTGAGTAACCCATCCGGATTATCGAACTCCATCCTGACTTTAATGGTCCGCGTTTTGTCATCCACATAGGGATAGATATAACTGATCGTCCCGAAAAATGTCCGGCCGGGGAGATACGACAACTCCATCTGTGCGGCCTGTCCCTTATGAATCCACGGAAGTTCATCGGCATAAATGTCGGCTTTCACCCATACTTTGGAAAGGTTGGCAATCTGATACAATTGCGTGCCTGCTTTGATGTAATCACCCTCAGACACATTTTTTTTGATGACCACTCCCGTAACCGGAGCAGTCAGAGTCAGCGTCTTTCGAACTTCTTTAGTCTGTTTCAGACGTTTTATTTCAGCATCGGGAATATTCCAGTACTTCAAGCGCTTTCGGACGGATTCGAGTAATGACGGACCACCGATATTCAGACCCGGGAAGCTACTGTTATCCAAAATATTTTGGTTCTTCAATGCCAGAAGATATTCCTGCTGGGTCGTCACCAGTTTCGGAGAATAGATGTCGAATATGGGATCCCCCTTATGTACTTTTTGTCCAGTATAATTGAGGTATAATTTGTTGATCCACCCCGAGATTCTGGGCGTAATCGAATAGAGTTGCTGCTCGTCGTAAGTCACGTTTCCGACTGTTCGAATCGTCGTACTGAATGTGGTTGATTCGACGGGTGCGGTACGCACGCCCATATCCTGCTGCACCACGGGATTAATCTTCACCAGGCCCGGTTCTCCCGATCGGGTTTCACCGGCATAAACCGGAACCAGATCCATGCCCATCTTCGATTTTCCGGGATGATCATAAACTTCAGAAGGGTTCATCGGAGCCTGCCAGTAAAGAACTTTGTGGCCGGTTTTTGATTTTTTCGGGATCTGATCCGATGCGTTCATCGAAGCTCCTGAGTCTTTAAGAGGAGCACGACCTATATTCCCGATCCAGTATCCGCCTGCTCCCGCCGCAATGACGACAACTATTGCAAATGCGATTAATGATTTCCTGGTTTTCATGATGTCATTTCAAATGAATAAATGATTGAATCCATTATGAGAAGTCAATTTTTGCCACGAAGACTCGCAGACACAAAGGGCTAAGATTATAAATGATTACACTTATCCTATTCTTTGTGATTTGGCGCCTTCGTGGCATTTTCGCATTTCTTGACTTTTCGCAACCGATTCATGATTGTTACATTTCAATCTTATAGTTGTCTCAGTACCGGGCTGCCCGTTATGGCCGTCAACTCCGCGATGTTTATATTGTAATCGCTCAGTGCCCGATAATACGCGAGTTGCATGTGCAGCAAAGACAATTCGCTGTTGAGCAGGGTCAGGAAATCGACTTTGTTGTTTTGATAAGCCGACATGGCCGATTCAAACGATTGGCGGGATTGCGGGACAGCCCTGCTTTTGTACAAATCCACCAGTTTTCTATTTTTCTGAAGCTCCGTACAGACATCCCTGATCCGGCGGTACACGCTATTCCGGACATTCTGATAATGTTCCTGAACCGAGCGATGCGTCAACTTCATCTGCTGAACCTGCTGATTTTGCTTCCGCTTATAATAGACGGGCAAACTGACTTTGAACATTGCAGAGAGAAAATCATACCCCTTCATTCCGTTTTGCAGAGCATCGCGCTGGGTATAAGCAAGACCAACGGAGAAATCCGGATAGATCTGTTTCTCCGCCAGGGCTACCCTGCTATCGCTCTGATCAATAGTCGTCTGCCAGGCTGCCAGCATCGGGTTATGCCTGGCAGCCATTTCCTTCAACTCGCTCAGAGTATAAATAACCGGCTGCATCGCTGGTTTGGGAATCATCCCAACAGGTTGTCCGGGCGGCTCGTTAATAAGTGTGTTAAGATGACTGACAAGGGATGATCTTTTCTGACGAAGCGTTATTTCACGATCTATCAGGCTGGAAAACTCAAGCTGCGCCCGCAAGACATCCTGTTGCAATCCTTTTCCCACACTATATTTTGTCTGAGCGACCGAGACAAGCTGCTTCAGAAGCATTTTGCTCTTCTTTATTGTTGTAAGCGCCCGGTCGGTATAAAAAATATTGTAGTAAACGGTCTTTACTTGTTTGACAAGCTGATTTCTCAGTTCGCGAACCTTCTCCGACCGGATTAAAGCCTCTTTTCCCGCGATATCTTGCTTGATATTCAGCTTTCCCGGAAACGGAAAATGCTGCATCAGGGTGATTTGTTTTCCCGTCATGGGCGCCTGATCGAATGAAAATGAATTGACCGGCAGAGACATGAGATTGAAACCCAGCGTGGGATCCGGAAGAGCTCCGGCAGCCGGAATCTCGGCTTCGACCGACTGCTGATTAAACCGCGCGCTTTGCAACTGAGGATTCTCCGTCAGCACCTTGCTCACCAGATCCTGCAGATATACCCATGTGGTATCCTGAGCTTTGAGGTCAGGACTCGTCAGCATAAGGATGCATGCTATGAAAGACATCAAAATCCATCTCATAGATTTTTAAGATCGCTTTAGAATTCCGTTTTATGGGTGTAAAAAACCCGTTAAATAAAAGACAACAGGATATTTTTCGGTCTGATGGGCGCGTGAATTATCCGTTTTATTGCCACGGTAATCACGCACGACCGAACGGAATTCTCAATTCAGAAGGGTACAGAGCCTTAAAAAGACAGGGACATCGGCATGAAGGCCAGGCGGATCTCCGGATGCAAATCGCTGCGGGGAAGGCCGTTGATGTTGTTCAGCCAAAACCACGCTTACCGCCACTTCCATTACAGGAACGGGAGCAGGGATAACAGCATTGCGGGAAGTTTCAGAAGTCGGAAAGACCCGGCAGGGGCAGGTCGATTCCGCAGCCGTTACATCCGACGCCGGACAGGGCACAGACACCTGATTTGCCGGTTTTTCGCAGCATCTCATAGCCATTGGCGCAGACTCAGCCGGGTTTGTTCCATGCGCCGGGCACGCCATTGCCCACAGCGATGGCGCCGCTCCCAGCAGGAATGCTGCGAGAAGAAGCAGTTTTCGGTATGATTTGCTTAGAATCATGATTTAAGAGTAGTCATTTCCCCGATGAAATGAAAGCGTGTTCTACTTTCATGCCGGTTATGTAATATCAGGTTAAGAATTGCACTGACTAAGCAAGAAGATGTTGGATCCTGCCTGCAATTGACAGTTTAAGGAAGGGCAGGGTACGGGTGGTCCCATGCCAGTCATCCTGATCCCTTACTTTATTCATAGCGTCACATTGGTCCCGTTCCGGAAGGGTGACCTGAATAGAAAACAAAATCGGGCGAAGGATCTCGTATATCGTGGCGCCGAATGTTCCGGGGCTTTTACATTCGGTGCCTTTTACTAACGAGATTCTACTTCCTCCGGCAAGCCGGAGAAAATCAGAATGACAACGACAGCATAAGTGTGAAGAAACGGTTCTGAAAGTGTTCTTCATTAGCCTTGAAAACCGGTATTACGCATCTGACTGGTTGTAGGAACAAATAGCACGAATACTTATATTTGCAAATTAATCACCAATTTTGAATGTACAACAATTATTATGGGAAAAGGCGATCGCAGAACCAAGCGCGGCAAAATCTGGAACGGATCCTACGGCAAGTTTCGCAAGAGGAAAAACAACAAAAAACATGTCGGAAGCGAAGCACCATCCGGTACCGGTGAAAAGAGCGCCGATACGTAAGAACTATTCTTTCCTTTATTATTTTTCGGGCTTTTAAAGCTAATCGGGTTCCCTTACATTTATTCGTAAATACACTTGTTTACACAGACAGAGGCCGGGTTTGTGCTTCATCCATAACCCGATCCTGCAACGCTGGAAATACAGGCGTATGAAATGCCGGTTAAGCCGGCTTATATCCTATGATAATCAGTGAGGGAAATTATGGCCGTTGTGAATGAAATTGCACCTGATCTGTACCGCATATCCGTCTATGTTCCCCAGAGCGATCTTCAATTCAATCATTTCCTTATCAACGACGATGAGCCGCTATTGTATCACACCGGACTCAGGGGGATGTTCCCGCTCATTTACGAAGCCGTGTCAAAAATTATCGATCCGGCCCGGCTCCGCTGGATTGGAGGCAGTCATTTTGAGGTGGATGAATGGGGCGCACTCAACGAATGGCTCGAGGCCGCACCATCGGCCCAGGCGGTGTGCAGCCAGGTGGGGGCACTTGTAAACCTGAATGATTTCGCAAATCGTGCTCCCCGGGGATTGAAAAAGGACGAAGTGTTCAGCACCGGCAAATACCGGTTTCGTTTCCTTCCGACTCCACACCTGCCCCATGGATGGGACGCCGGCGTACTCTTTGAGGAAACCCACCGTACTCTGCTTTGTTCGGATCTTTTCCATCAGAACGGAGATGTAGAAGCTCTTACAGATTCCAACGTGCTCGGCCGGACAAAAAAGGCATTATCCAATTATCAATCAGGGATATTAATGGATTACATGCCTTATACCCCGAACACAAAAAAGCTTTTGCATGAACTGGCCACGCTTGATCCGGTTACATTTGCCGTCATACACGGCTCATCGTTTACCGGCGGCGGCGCACAGGCTTTGCGCGATCTGGCAACGGTTATGAGGGAAGTCTATGGCGGGGATGAAAGGAAATAACTGATCCGGAATACTTTCGCCTGCAACCTTCAACTGTATCGATAGTCCGTATAATCCGACCCCTCGTCCATCCCCCTGATTATCACTCCCGCAAAGAATTACGGGAACCGCTTGTCTTCATTACATCCAAACGATTCTTTGATTCTTTTGTTTACATAGAAGCAATCATCTCTCAGAAACCAATGGAGCTGTTATGAATAACCCACTGAACGTCTCTCAAAAACTCATTAAAAGCCATCTGATAGACGGCGAGATGACGCCGGGTTCCGAGATCGGCATCAAAATCGACCAGACACTGACGCAGGATGCCACCGGCACAATGGTTATGCTGGAACTGGAAGCAATGGGACTGGACCGGGTGAAGGCCGAGGTCTCCTGTCAATATGTGGATCATAATTTATTGCAGACGGATAATAAAAATCCGGATGATCACCTGTTTCTGAAATCTGCATCTGAACGATTCGGATTATGGTTCAGCCGCCCGGGAAACGGGGTGAGCCATCCACTGCACGGCGAACGTTTTGCGATACCGGGGAAAACCCTGGCAGGATCAGACAGCCATACCCCGGCCAACGGCTGCATGGGGATGCTGTGCCTGGGTGCCGGAGGATTGGACGTGGCCTTTGCCATTGCAGGTCAGCCTGTATATCTCAAAATGCCCAAGATCCTCGGGGTAAAACTGACAGGAAAACTCCCGGATTGGGTCAGTGCAAAGGATGTCGTCCTGGAAATGCTCCGCCGTTACGATGTGAAGGGATGCAAGGGAATGATCATCGAATATTACGGCCCCGGCCTGGATGAACTTTCAACGATGGACCGGCATGTGATCGCCAATATGGGGACTGAAATGGGCGCCACAACTACTGTTTTCCCTTCCGACGATGAGGTGCGGCGCTTCATGAAAGCAAATGGCCGCGAAAACGACTGGATAGAATTCAAAGCCGATAAGGGTGCCGTCTACGATCTGGATGATGAAATCGACCTGGGTACGGTCGAGCCGCTGATCGCCCTGCCCAGCAGTCCGGGTAATGTGGTTCCGGTGAAGGAAGTGGCCGGGCGGGAGATTTATCAGAGCTACATCGGGTCATCAGCCAACCCCGGTTTTCGCGATTTCTGGATTGCCGCCCAAATCGTAAAAGACAGGACCATAGATCCGGGTGTTTCTTTCGATATCAACCCTACCTCGCGGCAGCTCATTCAAAACCTGATTAAAACAGGGGATCTGCTTCACCTGGTACAGGCCGGAGCGCGGCTTCACCAGGCCGGCTGCAACGGCTGCATCGGCATGGGACAGGCGCCGGCGAGCGGGCGGAACAGCCTGCGCACGGTTCCCCGAAACTTCCCGGAACGTTCGGGTACCAAAGAAGATTCTGTGTTTCTCGTGAGTCCGGAGACGGCTGCGGCATCGGCGCTTATGGGAAAAATTACGGATCCGCGGGAACTGGAAAATCTGTATGACATGAGATATCCACAGTTTCAGGAACCACGGGAAACCATCATCAACCTGGAAATGTTTGTAAAGCCGCTGGAAGAGGAAGAGGCGGGGAATATCGAATTAGTCAAAGGCCCCAACATCTCTACAATGCCCGATTTTGACGAACTTGAAGATTTTAAAGTCCCTGTATTACTGAAGATGCCGGATAACATCTCCACGGATGAAATACTGCGTGCAGGGGCGGAAGTCCTGCCGTTTCGCAGCAACATCCCGAAAATCAGCAATTTTGCTTTTCAGGTAGTCGATGATACCTTCTCAGCACGGGCCAAAGAAGCCCAAACGAAATATGGAGGCCATATTGTGGTGGCCGGTGATAATTATGCACAAGGTTCCAGCCGGGAGCATGCCGCCATTGCTCCGCGTTATCTCGGACAAAAAGCGGTGATCGCCAAAAGTTATGCGCGCATCGCCTGGCAAAACCTGGTCAATTTCGGTATCCTCCCCCTGGAGTTTATCCACGATGAAGATTATGATAATATTAATCAGGGAGATATCGTCACCGTTAAAAATATCCGGGAACAGTTAAAAAAAGGAGAAAATGTCACCGTGAGAAATGTCACGAAAGGCAATGAATACACTGTCAGACATTCTCTGAGTGAAAGACAGCGTGCCGTGATACTGAAAGGTGGTATTATCAATCATTTTAAGGAAAAATTAGGTGCAGGCTGACTGAAAGAAGCTGTGAGTTGCTTTTTTCATTTGCACGTTGCCATATCTGAGCGCGTGGCAACACCCACCTGCACCTCCCTCAAAGGAGGGAAAGGCAGCCTGTTGCCAAACAGGCACATGCACCCCCTTGAGGAGATCATAGGGGCGTCGACGAGTACCAATCAGGCATTGATAGTGTTAAACGGTAAATCGCTCCTTTGGACTCACAAAATCATGCCGGCAGCGACCGTCTCGTTAGTGAAGGGATCAACCAGAATCAGACTGCCGGTCTGGCGGTTTTCATGATACGAATCATAAAACAGCGGCTCTGTTGTGCGCAGGTGGACCCGCCCGATGTCGTTCATTCCTAAACGCTTGTCGTTCTCAACCCGATGCAGTGTGTTGATATCCACCTTGTATTGTATCTCTTTGACAAGGCTCTGAACTTCTTTCGTCGTGTGCCGGAGGACGTATTTTCCGCGCGGCTGAATCTCTTTAGGATTCATCCAGCACAGCATGACATCCAGATCCTGGCTTACTTTTGCCTGGTTATTCGGTTTCACAATCATATCTCCCCGGCTGATATCAATATCCTCGTCCAGCGTTATCGCCACAGACATGGGACCAAATGCTTCTTCCACCGGTCCGTCGTAGGTATGGATTCCCGTAATCTTTGCAGTAAAACCGGAAGGAAGCACCATCACTTCGTCACCAGGCTTGAAAATGCCGCCTTCAACCCGCCCCGCATATCCCCGGAAATCATGGCCGTTGGTATTCTGGGGGCGGATCACATACTGCACCGGAAAGCGGCTGTCTACGTGATTATAATCGCTGTTTACCTGCACATTTTCGAGCAAATACAAGAGCGAAGGCCCCTTGTACCATCTCATATTATCCGACTTATCAACCACATTATCGCCAAGCAGGGCACTGATCGGTATATAGTGAATCTCGGGAACATCGAGCTTAGAGGAAAAACGGGACAACTCATCCTTGATTTGTCTGAAGACCGTCTCGCTAAAATCAACCAGATCCATCTTATTGATGCAAAACACGATATGCTGAATCTGGAGGAGTGACGCGATAAAGGCATGCCTGCGGGTCTGTTCCATTACGCCGTTCCGTGCATCGACAAGAATGATGGCCAGGTTGGCCGTGGATGCCCCTGTCACCATGTTCCGGGTATACTGAATATGACCGGGGGTGTCGGCGATGATAAACTTGCGGCTCGGCGTGGCAAAATACCGGTAGGCCACGTCGATCGTAATCCCCTGTTCCCGCTCGGCTTTCAGCCCATCGGTCAGATGGGCAAGGTTGGCGGCAAGATCGCCGTTCTGCTGGCTGGAACGTTCGATGGCTTCCATCTGATCCTCAAAAATGGATTTGGTATCAAACATCAGCCGGCCTATCAGCGTACTTTTGCCGTCATCCACGCTTCCCGCAGTGGTGAACCGGAGCAGGTCCATTTCATTGTATTGTTTTGTATCGGGCATCGGATTTATAAAAGGGTTCTAAGGTTACAGGTTTAAGGTTGTGGGTTGTGGGTTGTGGGTTGTGGGTTGTAAAGATGAATTTTCAACTATCAACTATCAACTATCAACTATCAACTATCAACTATCAACTATCAACTATCAAAAATACCCGACTTTTTTACGGTCTTCCATAGCTGTTTCGGAGCGTTTATCGTCGAACCGGTTTCCGCGTTCGGTTACACGCGCAGCCGCCACTTCCTGAATGATATCTGTCAGCGTACCGGCTGAAGACAATACAGCCCCGGTACACGTCATATCGCCCACTGTTCGAAAACGGACGGTCTTTGTCTCATATTTTTCATTCTTCCTCAGGTTGATAAAGGTGGATCTGGCAAGCAATACTCCCCTCCGGTCGACAACCTCCCGCTCATGAGCAAAATAGATCGAAGGAATTTCCAGCTCTTCGTGGGCAATGTACTGCCAGACATCCATTTCGGTCCAGTTACTCAGCGGAAAAACACGGAAGTGCTCATCCTGGTTTTTCCGGCCGTTGTAAAGCGACCATAACTCGGGCCGCTGATTTTTGGGATCCCATTGCCCGAATTCATCCCGGTGGGAAAAGAATCGTTCCTTGGCGCGGGCCTTTTCTTCGTCACGGCGCCCTCCGCCAAAAGCGGCATCAAACCGGAATTCCTCAATAGCATCCAGCAGAGTAACGATTTGCAGCATGTTACGGCTGGCATTGGGACCTTTTTCCTCGACCGCCCTTCCCTGGTCAATGGTATCCTGTACACTGCGGACAATGAGTTCCACACCGACGTTCTTCACCAGCCGATCCCGAAATTCAATGGTTTCCGGGAAATTATGACCCGTATCGATGTGCATGATAAGGAAGGGAATTCGCCCTGGATAGAACGCTTTTCGGGCGAGATGAACCATTACGATGGAATCTTTCCCGCCGGAGAAAAGCAGCACCGGCCGTTCGAACTGGGCCGCCACTTCCCGCATAATATAAATTGCCTCCGATTCGAGTTGCCGGAGATGTGTAAGCTTGTATGTTCCCATTTTACTTGGTTGTGTCATTTTTCATTTGAATATCTTACCGGTCGACCGGCCGATTCTTTAAATGCCGGATATTTATGGTAATACTGTAACGGTTCATAATCCGAAAAAAATCCAGTGAATGATAAATGAGCCGCCCAGCCATACCAGGATACTGAGAGGAAATCCGACCCTGGAATAATCGGAAAACCGATAGCCGCCCGGGCCATAAACCATCAGGTTGGTCTGATAGCCGATGGGGGTCATGAACGAAGCGCTGGCCCCGATCGCGACGGCATAGGCCAACGGCATGAGCTTGTGAATATCACCATCCGAGAACGAAAGTGCCACTGGAAACAGGATGGCTGCTGCTGCCGCATTTGTAATCAGTTCACTGTAGAGCATGGTTATCAGCATCATAAGGCTAATCATGAGGTACGGACTGCCTGAGGCGCCCATCAATGCTTCCAACCCGTCTGCCACCTGCCCTGCCACTCCGGCATTGGCAACAGCATGACCGATGCCCAGGGATGCGGCGATCACCAGCAGCACTTTCCAGTTTATCGCACGAATAGCTTCCTGAACGGTGATGCTGCGGGTGAGCATAAGGATCATCACAGCCGTAGCAGCGGCTAAAAGCATCGGCAGCAAACCTGCCACCACCGATAAGATCATCAGTACAAATATACTGAGAATGATATAAGTATGCTTTTTGCTCCGGGAGGGAATTTGTTCACTGTTCGAGACAAGCAGGAAATCGCTCGAATGATACCAGCGGTCATGAAAAGAAGCCGGAGCCAGAATCAGCAGGGTATCCCCTTCCTGAAGCACGATATCCCCGACCTTGCGGTTGATCCGGTGCCCGTTGCGATGGATCCCCAGGATAACGGCGTCATAATGCTGACGAAAGTTGCTGTCGCGCACACGCTGTCCCACCAGCGGGGAACTGGTCGAAATCACCGCCTCGAACGTCTGGTAACGATGCGAATCGTAATTCTTGATGTCGAATTCCACCCCCTGCACGACTTCCAGTCCGGGCTCTTTCTGGAGCTCTACGATCGTTGGAGGCACTCCCGTGAAAAAGAGGCGATCCCGGAGGTAAATCTTGTCGTCCGGGGAAACCGGTGCAATAATGGATCCGTTACGTTCAATCTGGAAGAGGAAAAGTCCCTGCAGGTGGCGTAACCCGGCTTGTTCAATGCTCCGGTTGATGTGTGAATAAGACTCGGCGACTTTCAGGGCAACGACAAACTCACGCGTACTTTCACCCAGGCTGACGATGGCCTCCTTCCGGTCAGGAAGCCAGCGATGCAGGATAAATACACACAGCAGAGTGCCGGCAATCGTCAGCGGGAGGCCCACGACTCCAAGCCCAAAGAACGTAAATCCCCGGAAGCCGTGCTCCAGCAACATCCCGTGAACTACCAGATTTGTGCTTGTTCCGATAAGGGTACACATCCCGCCAAGAATGGTGGCATACGAAAGCAGAAGAAGAATACGTGAGGGTGAGATAGAATAGAGGCGGCACCAGCGCTTAACCATGGGAATAAGCATGGCCACGATCGGAGTGTTATTCATCACGGTAGAAACGGCGGCCACCGGAAACAGCAGCCGCATCAGCCGCCACGAATGAGATTTGTGCGGGTTGCCGAGCAGGCGCGAACCAATCGTGTTGAGAACACCCGTCGACTGAATGGCATAGGCTATAATATATAAGAATCCAATCGTAAGCGTGGCGGAGCTCGAAAACCCGGAGAAAGCTTCGCCGGTATCGACAATACCGCACAGCATAAACACGATTAACGTGCCAAACATGATTAATGAGGCATCGGCCACTTCCAAAACGAGCAATACAGTCATTGCGACCAGTAAAAAGACGGTTACCCAGAACAGCATCATCCGTTATCCCCGTTTTTTATGGTGCCCGACCGGTGCATTAATCGCTGAACCATCCGCTTTCCTTTAAATAATGAAATATCCGGTCGGTCGATTCTTCGATGGTATCTTCTGCCGTGGACAGGGTGAGCTCAGGATGTTCGGGAACTTCATAGGAGGATGAAATACCGGTAAAGTCCTTGATTTCGCCTTTCAGGGCTTTTTCATATAACCCTTTAGGATCCCTCTGACGACACACGCTGAGGTCGGCGTCGACAAAGACTTCGATGAAAGGTGCGGGTTCAATGACCCTGCGGGCACGCCGGCGATCTTCCCGGAATGGAGAAATGAACGCCGTCAGCACGATGAACCCTGCCTGTTGAAACAGGTGTGCAACTTCCGAAACCCGGCGGATATTCTCCCGCCGATCCTGTTCACCAAACCCCAGATCAGCATTTAATCCGTGGCGGATATTATCTCCATCCAAAACAAATGCCCTGTAATTCATCCCAAAAAGCCGATGCTGCAACGCCCGTGCAAGCGTCGATTTCCCGGAACCGCTCAGACCGGTGAACCATAACACGCCGCTCTTATGCCCGTTCTGTTCCTCGAACCGGTCCGGGGAGATATAGCCATCCGCCCAGACAATATTCCGCTTTGGATTCTTCATTCTTTCTGATTTTAAACTTGTTTCTCGCAAAGGCGCGGAGG
>CAZNHE010000050.1:13718-19369 GCA_964572735.1 uncultured Chitinophagales bacterium
AAACTACTTCTATCCATAACGGGCACGTAACATTTCCTTATTTCAGTCCTATCACAAAAGAATCATTACGAAGATCCGGTTTGTTATACTGTAAATCCGAATGACGCACAGTCTGCCGTCCCGAGTACCGAAAGATACAATCCCCTGCGGCTACATCCCATTCCATGGTAGGGCCCAGCCGGGGGTAGAGATCGGCAGAACCTTCTGCGACCATGCAAAATTTGATGGAGCTGCCTGCCGTCAGCCGGGCGGATACATTATACTGCTTCAGATATTCATTCAATTGCTCCGATGCATGTGAACGGCTGCTGACGATCCGCAAGGGAGCCTTCACATCGGCCGGCCCGGAATGGATCTGCACCGGTTCTTCGTTCCGGTACTGCTTCCATGCCCCGTGATTTTCTTCGGCAGCATACAAAACCGGAACCGCCGGCGCATAAACAACCCCGCATACAGGCTTTCCATCCCGGATCAACGCAATATTGACGGTGAACTCCCCATTTTTATGGATAAACTCTTTAGTGCCATCCAGAGGATCTACCAGCCAGAAACGATTCCATCTCCTGCGAAGATTATATTCGGGGAGTTCCGCTTCCTCAGAAATAACCGGGATTTCCGGGAATGCCTCTGACAGCCGGCCGACGATGATTTTATGAGCTTCCAGATCGGCCTGCGTCACGGGACTCTCATCAGCTTTCAGGGTTACTTCGGGATGATCGTAAAATTGCATGATCCGATCTCCCGCTTCTTTTGCGATGGATATGATCGTCTTCAGCATTTCCGGGTGCCCCTTTGTCATAATGTTCGAAATATGTTTTGGATTTATTTTGATGAGAACATCAATATCGCGTGTGAAGAAAGAATCTAACCATGAATGAGCACAACGAATCTCACAAAGTTTACTATATATTTGTATTTGTAGACGTTGTGGAGCCTTTGTGAGTATTGTGGTTTATTTTTCCGACTGTAATGACTTCAGTGCCATATGCACAGGTTCATCTCCCAGAATTTCTCCTGCCCGTTCATATGCTTCTCTCTGCTTTTTTTGTCGAAGCAGGTTAATTACGTCTGAATCAACAAATTCATACCATTTTTCTTTCCTGATCTGAAAAGAAGGGTATGCCCGGGTCATCGGGAGGCGGAGAGCCCGGGCAAAGGTGAGGAATTGTTCATACTCTTCACCAAACTCCCGCTCAAAACGCTCCCTGAGCCGGACGGCCAGAGCAGGAGCGCTTCCGCTGGTCGAGATTGAGAGAACGAGCGGTCCGCGCCGCACAACCGACCCGAACGTGAAATTGCAATGAGGGATATCATCCATCACATTGATCAGGATCCCGCGTTCTTCGGCTTCCTCATAGATGACCTGCTCCTGATCACCTTCCGCTTCCGCCACGATTACCAGGAATGCGCCGGCCAGATCTCCGCGTTGATATGAGCGGCTGATCCAGCTCAACTTTCCATCCTCAGTCAGCTTCCTCAGCTTTTCTGTCAGCCTGGGGCTAATGACCGTAACCTGTGCTTTGCATTCGAGCAATTCATACGCCTTCCGTTCCGCCTCACGATTGCCGCCAATAAGGATCGTCCGTTTCTCCGGGAGACGGTTCAAATAAACGGGAAATACGTTCATCTTCTTTCCTTTTTCCGGGGTAAGATGATCTCAGCCGCCATTCTGGGTTGGAAGATGAATCCCGCATTCGTTCTTGTCCATACCGGCCCAGCGGCCTGCCCGCTCATCCCCGCCCGGAGCAACCGGCTGTGTACAAGGCACGCAGCCGATACTCGGATAGCCTTCGTCGTGCAGCGGATTATACGGCAACTCGTTCAAATTAAGGTACAGCCATACTTCATCGCCACTCCAGGCAGCCAGCGGGTTGACTTTAAGCACTTCGTTCTGCGGATCCCATTCAAAAAGCCGGGTATTCCTGCGGGTATCCGACTGGGAACGCCGCAAGCCGGTGATCCAGACATTTTTGTCTGCCAGGTATCTTTGCAGAGGCAATACTTTTCGCAGGAAGCAGCACTTGTTAGGGTTGCGTTTCCAAAGTTCGCTGCCATATTCGATTTCCTGCTGTTCGACGGTGAGATCGGTGCTTACGCGTATAAACCGGATGCCAAGCCGTTCCTCCAGTCTGTCTCTCAGTTCATACGTCTGCCGAAACAACAAGCTGGTATCCAGGTAAAAAACCGGAATACCCAGCCCCGTTTTTGCGATTAAATGGGTGAGCAGGATGCCTGAGGGACCGAAACCGGTGCCCAGCACTGCATCCTCGCCAAATTCTTCCCACAACCATTGGAGAATCGTAAGCGGTTCAGCACCTTCGAAACGTTCGTTCAAAGCCTGAATCTCTTCCTTATCGTACCACTTCATAACCTTGCCTGATGCAATATTATCGACTGTCTGTGTCATGAGCCTATCCAAATGAGACCGCGCCAAGAGCTTCGGGTTCCAAAATCTGTGCCTCAGGCCGGAACCAGTCCAGCATTTCACTCAACCGCACCACTTCACCAATTACGATAGTAGCCGGCGTGGACAGACGTTCTGCTTTTTCCGCGATATCAAGAAGCGTTCCGACGACTTTACGCTGCGAACCGTACGTAGCCTTTTCGATGACGGCTGCGGGAGTTGTGCCCGGCCTCCCGTTCTCAATGAGTTTTTGAGCTATAGCAGGCAGCTTCCGGAGTCCCATGAGGATGACCAGCGTTTCGCAATGTGCCAGGTAGTCCCATTTTACGGAAAATCCGCCTTCATGAATAGTATGCCCGGTGATGACCGTAAAAGAGCTGCTGTAATCACGATGGGTAAGCGGGATGCCGGCAAAAGCGGCAGCAGCTACTGAACTGCTGATTCCCGGAACCACCTCATACGGGATCCCCCCGGCGGCAAGCACTTCCAGTTCCTCACCTCCGCGGCCGAACACAAAGGGGTCTCCTCCCTTCAGGCGGACAACCTGTTTGCCTTCGCGGGCCTCGCGAATCAGGATCCGGTTGATCCGTGCCTGGGAAACAGAAGGATGTCCCGCTGTTTTCCCGACATAGATCTGCCGGGCATCAACCCGGGTTTCGGAGAGTAATGCGGAGTTTGCCAGGCGGTCATACACCACGACATCCGCCTTCTGCAAAATACGCAGACCACGAACGGTAATCAGATCCGGATCACCGGGCCCCGCACCAATCAGGTACACCTTCCCCTTGATACTTAAATCGATCGGTGTCACATCCATTGCTGCGTTGTCTTCAAATATTCTCATTCTACTACCGCTTCTTCCAGTGTTTCAAGGCCTACCCTGTTCCAGTAATCGCCGAAAGTTTCGCCTTCAAAACGATCCTGCTTGTAGATCTCCAGCAGGGGAACGACTGTTTTCACCAGATCCTCAAGCTCAACCAGATCCTTATATTTCGTGTTCAGGCGGGTTCCCGTCGGGTTACCTCCAACCAAGATACTATATTTATTGAGAGATCTCCCCACAAAAGCGATGTCTGCTACGTAAGGGCGTGCACATCCGTTCGGGCAGCCCGTCATCCGGACCGAGAGTTTCTCATCTGCAAGGCCCAGTTTTTCTAATTCGCGTTCCAGCTCCCGGATTACGCCCGGTAACACGCGTTCCGACTCGGCGACCGCCAGGCCACAGGTTGGAAGTGCAGGGCAGGCCATGGAATACTTGAGCACATTGGATAACTCATCCTCCATCGCAATTCCGTAACTGCGCAGGGCGGTTTCGACCTTCTCCTTGTGAGATTCATCGATATCCGTCAGAAGGATACTCTGATTTGTGGTCAGGCGTACGTTCGGGCGGTATTTTTTGATGACTTCGCGCAAACCGGTTTTGAGCCGGAGAGAACCGTCATCTTTAACCCGCCCGTTTTCCACGTTGATTCCCAGATACCACCGGCCGTCGGGTTGTTTATGCCAGCCGAGATAGAGTTCCAATTCGAATTTGGGCATTGTCCGGAACGGCTCGAGCTCGAACCCTGTGCGTTTTACAAGTTCCTTCCTGAAGCGATCCACTCCCCACTCATGGAGGAGGTATTTCATCCGGGCATACCTGCGATCCGAGCGATTCCCGAAGTCCTTCTGTATTCCGATGATTCCTTTTACCATCGGGATGAGCCTGTCGGCAGGTACATAGCCAAATTCATCACCCAGTCTCGGGAAGGTGTCCGGTTTATTATGAGTCATACCCATACCGCCGCCCACAGCCACATTGAAACCGGTGATGTTCTCCTGTTCATCAAAAAATGCGATCAGGCCGATGTCGTTGGAATACACGCCGATGCTGTTGTCGCCGGGGACGGTAATAGCAATCTTGAACTTCCGGGGAAGATAAGTTTTGCCATAGATAGGTTCGACCGTCGGCACCTCTTCCCTGTTCGAATAAACCTTTTCTCCGTCCAGCCACAGTTCATGATAAGCCCTGGTCTCGGGCCGCAGAAGCTGTGAAAGAATATTGACATACTCCTGGACTTTCGCCTGCCGGCCATCCGCCGTGGGAGCGGGGTTGCATATAACATTCCTGACGACATCGCCGCAGGCGCCTAAAGTGGTCAGCAGAGACTGATTAATCTCATTAATCGTGGTCCTGAGGTTGCTTTTCAGGACCCCGTGAAGCTGGATATCCTGACGTGTGGTAATCCGGAACGCACCGTTGCCATATTTCTCCGAGATCTCATCGAGCACAAGATATTGCTCACCTGTAATACCGCCGCCCGGCAGACGGGTACGCACCATCATCTGATAATGCCTGTCCCCGCCTTTACGCAGATCCCGGTCATCCTGCTGGTAAGAACCGTGGAACTTCAGCAACTGAAGGCCGGTCTTACTTATATGATCCAGATCATTGTCAAGCTCTTCGGCAAGCGTTCCGCGGAGGAAGTTGCTCTCCTCTTTTATGATTTCAACTTTACTTTTCTTTTCCTGCGACATCGTCATATACTTTTAAATGGTTCAATACACTGAATTTCTGATAAGAGACTGAACGGGCATGGGTTCCTTAATAATAAAAAAGCCCGGTTCCTGACATCGGCAACGGGCTCATTTACGACGATCGACATATGCATAATTCCGGATCCCCGTCCCGCTGCTTCCCGACACACTTCTGCAACAACAACACCCCGGTTGATTATCAAACCTCCTATAAAGACGGATGATGTGGAAAACGTGATTCATAATTTTAGGTTTAAGCTATTATCGTACAATACGTTACAAGGTTTATCATAATGGACTGCCTCGAAAACCGGGACATAAAAAAACCCGCTTCCACCAGGTGGAAGCTGGTTTTGAAAAAATTTTAGTCAGATCAGACAGGCACTAAAAATTAAACGTCATCCACGACCTCCCGGGGAACCTGGGGGCATACAGCACATACAACAACACGCCATGCATGTACCTGCGTGGAATTTCATTTCAATTTTTATGCGGTTAATATTCATTGCCTTCATCAGATTTAAGGTAGGATAATTATTCTTATGTTTCAAGAGTTGGGTTCTGCAAAAGAAGCTTTCCAAAAGTTTTAAACTTTTGGAAAGCTTCCCGGCCTACTTGATCAGCAGCATCCTGCGCACAAAGGTCTTCCCGCCCAGCCGGGCCCGGATGAAATAGACCCCCGAGGCCAGCCCTTTCCCGTCGAAGCGGAGCTCATACCGCCCTGCCTGGT